>JAKITZ010000002.1 GCA_021647805.1 Robiginitomaculum sp. | reverse complement strand
CGCCTAGTTTGTGGCCTTCAAGCCTGGTGAAAGTCGTGTTTAATTTTTGCCCACCGGGTAAAGTTATATTGGTTTTACCACCGGGTGCCATTTTGAAAGAAGACAGATCAAATGTAATGTTTAGCCTGTTTTCTACATGGGCTTGTTGTTTATCTGTATCCCAGAAATCATTTGCCAACGCCGTTGTAGCTAACAGTGTACTGATTAACAGGCTCGCACCTGCGATTAAAGGCTTTGAAAAAAAAGAATATGGCATTGATGTTTTCCCTGTGAAAAAAAGTTATGATTAATACGGGCTGTTTGCGATCAAATGTGCTTAGTACAACTGATGTTACTATATCATAACAGTATACCACAGTTTATTTTATTCTACCAGTGGCGCTTTCCTTATTAACCATCGTATACAAAACTCGAAGCTTTTAAAGTATAAACTACTCCAGATTGTCGCGTTGCCAGATTGTCGCGTGGAGGTGAGTAATAATTATTTTGTTTTAGTCTTACCGTATCAGACTTTATACGGTATTAGTTACTGCTAGACTGGCTGATGTGGCTGTGTGAAAGGTCTATGTAGTTTTAGGGGTGTGCAGTAATGCAAAGAGTTTTTTATAGTGTTTTATTTAGTTTTGCTGTGGCTTTATTCGGTAATGGCGCGCTTGCGGACAATCGCAAAGTTGATTTGGGAGACGGCCGAGTCTTTGAAAAAGCTTCATCTGGAGAAAGAGTTCGCGTACAGGTTGATTTTATAATCCCTGCTGCGGAAATACCCGAAGGTGCTGATGGCTTTGAAATTCGCCGTGGTATGGTCAAAGAAACTAGGGCGTTACTTCTTGATCAAGTGTTTGGCTTAGGCAAGGTGGTCGATGCTGGTGCTTCGCGGATCAATACGGTGGACGCAAAAGGCGTAAGCACTGGCCCGGTCTTGGTGCGTAAATTAGATAACGTTCCAAGTATGGCTATGATGCTGACCATCTCCGAGATGGAACTATTAGCAGCTGACCCTTCGGTCATGCGAATTTACCGGGATGCTCTATCGCGACCTAACTTGAATGAATCAACTGTGTTGGTTGGCGCACCTGTGCTTTGGGACGCAGGCAATGAGGGTTCCGGTGTTGCGGTGGCAGTATTAGATACTGGCGTAGATCACGGTCATGCAATGATCTTAGGTAGAGTAACCGGCTCGGCCTGTTTTTCATCAGGCTCTGGTACCCGAACCAGCAGTTTTTGCCCCGATGGGAGCAATTCTGAGATCAGTGCCAATGCCGGCGCTAATTGTCCGATGGATGACCTATCAACACCTGATGTTAACGAAGCGATTGATGGGTGTTTTCATGGAACTCATGTTGCCTCCATTGCTATGGGTGGCGAGTTAAGTTTATTTCCTTCACCCTCCGTGTACGGAGTGGCTCGTCAATCCAATTTATTGGCCATTCAAGTGTTTACACAATTTAATGATGCAGATGATTGCGACCCCGATGGTGATCCACCTGCTCCAGAATCGGCTCCATGTATCTTATCATTTAGTTCTGATCAACGCGCGGGTCTGGATTATGTAATTAGTAATGCAGCAAGTTTGAATGTTGCAGCAGTTAATATGTCATTGGGCGGTGGTGACGAGGTTACCAATGCTGCTGTTTGTGACATAGAAAACAGCTCTATGAAGGCCTTGATTGATCAGTTGCGTACTTTGGGTGTAGCAACGATAATTGCTTCTGGTAATGAAAGTTTTAACACAGGTGTTAGCTCACCAGGTTGTATTTCTACCGCCATTACTGTCGGTTCCACCACCAAAGCCGATGCCGTTTCATCATTTTCAAATTCATCTGAACTGGTGGACCTTTTGGCACCTGGCTCATCAATTCGGGCGGCAACGCCGAGAGTTAATGCTTTTTCGTCTGGCACGGCAGTATCTAGCGGTACTTCTATGGCGGCACCACATGTTGCCGGTGCGTTTGCTTTGTTACGCTCTGCCCACCCCGGTGCATCGGTACAGGACATTGAAGACGCCTTAGAAGCAACAGGTACACCGATCAATGATGGTCGGGCAAACTCGATCATTAAACCACGTATTCGTATCGACCTGGCTAATGATCTGTTGGCTTCTGGTGGCGTTGGCCTTGGTAGTGTTGCTTTAACACCGGTTTCAGGGTTTTCGGCCTCTGGTAATATTGCTGATCCAGGTAATTTCACAACCAAGGTTTATACTTTAACCAATAACGGTACTGTATCTGCTAACTTCACTGTTGCAGCGGACAAGAACTGGCTTGGATTTAGTGCAGCTTCCGGATCAATTCCGCCAAATGGTGGAACTACAATGGTTACGGTTTCTGTTGTCACGGCTAATGTATCTTCCGGACAAACAGACAGCGGAGTTATTACCTTTACTGTTGGTGGAAACACAACAACCCGGGGTGCTTCTTTGAACGTGGCCTCTCCGTTGCTGAATGATAACTTTGCCGATGCTTTTCCGTTAACAGGTATAACTGTTTCAACATCCGGTAGTAATGCTGGTGCAGGTTTTGAAGCCGGTGAGGTTGAGCATAATAGTGAATTTCCTGATACGGGTGGAGCGTCTGTTTGGTTTACATGGACTGCGCCTTTAGGTGATAATTTCACAGTCTCCACTGAGGGTAGCAATTTTGATACTGTAATGTCGATTTATACTGGTACAGGAGTAACGACATTGACCTTTATTGCTGGTGATGACGATGCTGCAGGGCCTCAAAGTTTTTCAAGAACAGCTTTTGATGCTGTGGCTGGCACAACTTATCATATTGTGATTGACGGATTTGAGGGTGCATCTGGTTTGTATGACTTGTCGTTGCGTCCAACTAATGCCCCTGGCTCAGATAATTTTGCTAATGCCAGCGCAATCAGCACGGCATCGGGCAGTTTCAGCACCAATTCTGTAAATGCAAGTGCCGAAGCCGGTGAGCCAACCCACTCTGGGCAAACGGCTGCTCATTCGGTTTGGTTTAATTGGACAGCTCCGTCTGATGGTGATTTTACTTTTCATACTGATGGCTCTTCATTTGACACTGTTTTAGCAATCTATACCGGAGCTGCAGTAAATGCTTTGACCGAGGTGGTATCTAATGACAATCAAGGCGCCGGGACCTCTGGTTCAAGCCGGGTGACATTTACTGCCAGCAATGCAACTTCCTACATGATTGCTGTTGACGGAGTGTCAGCCGCAAATGGCTTGGTTGAGTTAAGTTGGTTTTCTAATGCAGTTGCACAACCAAATTTGGTGACAGCGGTACTTCCAAATGCGCGTTCTGTGCTGATCGGGCAGGAGGCTACTGCTTTCATGACGGTTATCAATGCTGGTGGTGATGGAACAAATTGTCGATTGTCTTTGCCTAATACCAACTTCGTTGGTGGATTTACTTACCAAACAACCGATGCGGCCAATCAAACAACAGGTTCTGCAAATACCCCGACCAGCATTGCTGGTAGTAATGGTGTGCAGAACTTTATATTCGGAGTAACTCCTTCTTCAGAATTTTCTGCAGAAGTATTAACACCACTGGCTAGTTGTGACGAAGGTACATCTTCTATAGTTACTACTGGTGTAAATACAGTTACTTTGTCATCGGCTGCAATACAGCCAGCTGATATGTTAACCATCGGATTGACCACTTCTGGCAATGGGGTGATTGAAATGCAGAACGCAGCAGATGCTGGGTTTATGGTTGTTGCTACAGCAGCTATTGGTGCAGCTGCTAATTTAACGCTTTCGGTTAATGATGGTGGTGCTGGTTTGCCGCTATTAACTTCGGTTTGTGAGACAGATTCGGTAACATCTGTTTGTCTTGCGGATCCAGCTAACAGTGTGACATTTAATTCCGTCAACGGAGAAACTAGAACTTTTGCTGCATTTGTTACTGCTACTGGCGACATCCCTTTTGCTCCAGGCGCTTCTCGCTTATTCGTAACATTTGATGATGCAGGCGGTGTTTCACGGGGTGGTTCATCAGTTGCAGTTCGGACTGATTTCGTACCGCCGTCCGAGACCCCAAGTGTTGTTGCTGGTTTGGATTGATAACAACTAGGTTTGAGCCTAAACAAATTTGAAAATAGCCAGCTCTAACTAGCTGGCTATTTTTTTGTACGGTATAAAAACCTTATTGTTCGCCTACAGGTATTTGCCAGCTTTCGCCGTTTTTACTCATTGTCACAAATTGCGGGTTAAGTTCATCAACTTGCCAGCCATCTACTTCTTCGCCAACTAACACCCGGATCACTTCTTGGCGGCTCTTCTTAATTATAACAGAACCACCACCGGGTTTTATTGCCACCCCGACAATGATGAATTGTGGGGGCTGATCGTTGCTTGACGTTTTGGTTGTAGTTGAGTTTACTCTGGTTATTACAACAGTCTCTGCTTTTCGGCTTGGCGCGAATAATGGCCGTTGCCAAGTTTCGCTGAACTCAGTAAGCGGTGGTAATAATTCTATTGTTTTTGGTAATGACTTATTTTTGTTGTGCGTAATTGCTTCTGTTTTAGCGATCAATGTACTTGGACTCTCGGCTATAACAGGCTCATTATCGGTAAATACCAGCTTTTCAATAGCAATACCCGATAACAGTATTATAAGAATAATAATCAGTATTTTTAATCTTGGGGTCATTGCTCGTCCCTTTTGCTCATCCGCGCCAATAACATTAGATCCAGATCGAGCTGATCTACATTTGCTTTGCTGATGCGCACTCTTTCGATAACCAATGCGGGAGCTTCGTTTTCCAGTTGGTAAATAAAGTCTGCTATAGCTTTAATATTCCCCGATGCTTGAGCCGTGGCTCGCACCTCATCTATTGCATTGGTATTTTGAGGTTTTATTTCTATTCTGGTTAGAGAAACATCTGCTGATCTAGCCGTGGCACGTAGTCGTGCTTGCAGGCTGGCTCCGCCGGCTCCATGCGATCCGGCAATAATCAGCCATTGTTCTGGATTTACCTTAATGACGCTATTCGGTTGAGTTTGTAGTTCGGAGATGTTTCTGGAGACGGTTTGCAATTGTACTATTGCACTTGTTATCTGCCACAGAGAAAATAGCAGGACTATCGCTGCTAAAGTTGTTGTAACAAATCGAGTAGAAGTTGTTGTGTTCATGACGGATTATCTTTTGCCGAGATCTTTGCTTGAAGATCAAAACTCTCGCTTCCATCATCTTCTTGCACAGAAGCAGCAGCAAGACGGACTTGTGAAATCACCGGGCTTGATTCTAATGCATTGACCAAGGCAGCCGCGTTAATTGCTTTGCCGGATAGCCGTAACTGGCCTTTATCAATAACCATGGATTGTGCCCAAGCGCTGTTTGGTAAAGCCAAGGTAACGGCATTCCAAACTCTGGAAACCGATATTCGCTTTTGCCAGTCTACTTGTTGTGCCATGGCACTGCTTAATCCGGCCGGTTGGTTTAAAGCCTGATACTGTTCCAATTGTGGTTCTAACTTTGTTGTCGTCCATAAATTTAGCGCAAGAGCAATAATTAACAGTCCGGCGCAACTGACTCCCCAAACTTGTGTAGGACTGAAGCCGGTATCGGCATTTTTCCCGGTAATCAGGTTTATTTCTGGATTAACCAGCGGCTGTAAAGGATTACAAATATCGATTGCTGATAGCCGAAGACCTGCTTCATTTGCTTTGTCGAGAAATTGCTTGATTCTGGTTTTGCTGCTTAAAGCGATGCTAACTGAGAAGTCACTATTTTTAGTAGTTTTCGTAGTTGATTGTATGGCAAAAGCTGTATCTTCTGGAGCAATTGGGGAAAGTGTATCAAGCGTTAAAGATACGGCACTGACAGGATCGGGAGCGGCGGCGGCAGGTAGCTGCAAATTACGTATCTGGCCGTCTTTGGTACTTAGGCGTAGGCAATTAGGTCCTTTTATATCCTTTGGCGATATTTGTTGCGGTATACTTTGCAGGCGATTTTCGCTTAACAGCGCAAAGCCATCATTCAAATTTCCCTGTATGATGTTCCATTTTGGTGAAAATAATTGCCCCAATAGCGGCACCTCAGCAATTTGCTGATCGAATGCTCTACTAAATCCTGTTATTGCGTGTACTAATTGTTTTAAAGCACTCATGGTTTAATGTTCTCTTCAAACATATATTCACTACTACCGTAGTTTATCACTTGCCGTGCGTATAGGTCATAATGTCCAGTTGTCGGAGTTAAACGAACCTGTAAACGTTCGGCGCGATGTATGCCGGTATTTGTGTTAACCTCGACAAAGGCATGATAAATAATAGTACCAGTTTGTTGCCCGGTAGTATTTGTTTCAGGCTTTGAAACAAAATTATCAATAGTTTGCGGAGCTAACGTTTGTCCGTTTTCTCTATTGCTAATTATCTGTGATAATTCCGAAGGAGCAAGATCAAGTAATTCCAGAATAGCCAAGGGCGCAAATTGCGGATCAGGACTGGGCAGTTTTGTACTAACACTAAACAATGGTGCGATAGCGGCAAATATTTGCCGGTTCATACCGGCTACTCGTCCCAATTCGGCAATATGAACAAATGGCCGGTTGGCGGGCGGCGGTAAGTTTTGATTGGAATAAGCTCGCGCCTCTGCACCGAATGGTCGTGGATCGCTGTCGGCGTCGCGCCAATCAAGTATTGCAGAGGCTAATGATTTTGAATCTGTATCAAGTGGGGCAAATTGTTCAATTGCTTTTTCGAGCAATTCTCGATCAGCACTGTTTAACCCGAGCAACCCTCTATCATCAACAAGACGGACTTTGTATGACATATCTTCTAGATCAAAACTCAGCGGTAGCCCATTAGCAGTAAATCCGTCTTGTTCACCAAGAAAAAATACTGAACGGGCAATAGCGGTGTTTATACCTGCGCGCACTTTGGAGCTATCGAGAGCAGTGCGAAATAGTGTTGCTTCTAACCTAGCATGGGAAACTGCGATGGCTGCGACCATTGAGGTAATTGTTAACATGCTGATCACTGCCAACAATATATATCCTTTTTGAGAGTGTATCTTAATTGGCATCTGGCTTTGCCTCTTGTGGTGTGTCGTCATCACCTTTGACTGTATTGCCAGTAAAAACAGCGGGAATTGCTATTATTATTGCTGGCCAGTTTTCTAGGGAAAAAGCAATTTGTTGCGGTAGGCTTTGCGTCAATTCCCATTGTGGCTGCCAGCCGTCGTTTCCTAAAAAGCTAAATTCTGGCTGCGATATTCCACTGAATAACACTAATGGCTCTGTAGGGGTTTTTGATCCAAATTGATTAAGCTGGATTAAAGGCTTTCTATCAAGTGTTACCTGCCAGTTTTGATCGGCTGTTTGTGAGATTTGCAATGACTGCTCATACAATCCTGGTTTAGCTGGATATGTGGTTTCAGCTATTACAAAACTGATTTGTTCGCTGCTTCCTGAAAACAAAACCCGTGGTCCGTCTTCGGTTTCTATTTGCAACGGCTCAATGCGGATCAATCTTTCTTGCATGAACCGGAATAGACTACCGGTTTTTTCACTATTTTCCTGCAAGTAACGTAAATGATGCGACCATTTTGAAAGACTACTTATTCCCTGCACTAAAATTACCATTACTAATGCACTAACCGCCATTGCCACTAATAATTCCATCAGTGTCAGACCGCTATTTTGCCTGCGGCTATTCATAATGCTGGTCGTAAGGTTTCGCTTATCAAAACTACCTGTCTTCCAGACGCAGCCGAAGCGATGATATGGATGCGGATTAACTCCATGCCCCGATTGTTACGGGCTAGCGGTTCAGCGGTTATAGTCCAAGCAATTCCGTCTGTTAGGCCACTAGAGCTTTGAGTGTCAGAGCTTATAGCGGCTAGTATACTGTGCGCGACAATACTGGCTTGTGTCAGTTCAACAGTTGCAGCCTGGATTTTGCTTGCCCCACCGATACTTTGAAAAACTAACGCCATACCACTAGCAGCTAACACTATGGATATTATTGCTTCAAGCAAGGTGAAGCCGTGGTTATCGGGCACTTTCAAGACGCACCTCCGCATTCGCCCAAATAACAGAAACTATATAACTTGTTTTATCAGATGAAATGGTTATTTCACCGCCAGTGGAAACTCCATCAGGAAAAAACCTGATACCAGATAAACCAGTATCGGATTCTGTCTCAGCAGTAATAGTATCAATATCTATACTATCAGCAAAAATGATTTTATTTTGATCGCTTAACCAGGCTGTTTTGTTATCCGTGTCAATGATAACCACTTGCGAAACACCAGTGCGAATAGCAAGATTGCGACCCTTTTTGTATAAAGACACCAGTTGCAAGGAATTATTCTTGGCGTTGCTATTGGGGTTGTTTGTAATTAAGCGCGGTGCAATTACCGCTGTAGTTACTGCAATGATCGCCAAGACAACCAATAGCTCAACCAAAGTATAACCTGCTTGGAGTTTTGGATTAGCTACCTGATATATGGTCTTGGTTTTGGCCATCACCGCCTACCTTGTTATCTGCACCAAGGCTCCTTATTGTAAAGTTTCCGCTGCTTGGCGATTGGTAAATATAGGGGTTTTTCCACGGGTCATCAGGCAACCGGCCTTGTCGAAGATATGGGCCGTTCCAGCCAGACAAACCCGCAGGTGCCACGACCAAGGCTGGCAACCCTTCTGCTGTTGTTGGATAGCGCCCGGTATCAAGATAAAAACGCTCTACTACCGATGATAACATTACTACGTCCGCTCCGGCAGCTTTGGATTTTGCTCCGCCAAAAACACCAGAGTAATTCATCGCAACCCCAGCTGTAATTACAGCAATAATAGCCATGACCACCAGCAATTCCATCAAGGTATATCCTGACTGTAGCTTTGTCCGGGGTTTTGTTTCTGTTTGTAAATTCCAGTTTGGTTTGTCGATTTTCATATTAATACTCAATTTGGTTGATGCTGACCATTGCCATCATTATCGATAGGATTATAGCACCAATTACTAAACCAACAAAGCCTATCAATAAAGGTTCGGCAATTTTAACCATCTGTTTGGCACCACGCTCTAATTGATCTTCATACATTTGCGCCAGTCTTTTTGCTGCCGAGCCCAGATCTGCAGTTTCTTCGCCAATTCGTAAAATCTCACTTGCCAAGGGAGGTAAAACTCCTGCCTTGTTTATTTGTTCCGGTAAAGAGCTGCCACGACGTACTTCTTCTAGGGCCTTTTGTAATTGTTGGCGGGCAAACAGATCGGTTAAGCTGGCACTGGCCAGACGAAATGCCGGGGCAGCTGACAGACCATTTTGTAATAGAACTGCTAAAATTCGGCAGAATTTTGCTGCAAGCAAGGATTTAACAATCTGGCCTGATATTGGTGTATTATGTAATGCGCGATACAAAGCTAATCGGGAGCTTTGACGGCGAAACCACCAACTAATAGCAATAGAAGAAACAATAATTATCGTAATTATTCCTGGGCCCCAAAAAATAAGATTGCGCGAGGTGGCAAAAACAAACTCCGTAAAAGCTGGAGGGGCGGCCTGCATGTCGATGAATATTTCTTCAAAAACCGGTACGATGAATACTAAAATACCGATAACTGCCAAAGCAGAAAAAACCAGTAAAATAACTGGGTATAACAAAGACCCGCGAATTTCTGCTTCAAATTTTTGTTGTTTCTCGCGCCAATTTGCAAGATCCGCCAGTGCCTCTGCCAACGAACCCGAAGCTTCGCCCGCTTCGGCAATTTGTGCAAAAGGCGGTGGAAAGAAATCCGGCAATTTTGCAAAAGCTTGGCTAAGGGAATTGCCGGCAATAGTGCCGGTCAGTGATTTATCGGAAAATTTTGCTAAACTGGCCAAGGCTTTTTCGACCGGTAGCCCGGCACCTATAAGTGCGGATATCTCCCTGATCAGTCTGCTAGAAGCGACATCAGCGCCACGATTCTTTTTTGGTTTTCGCTTGCTTACCTTGCGGATCGACACTGGAGTAAACCCTTTGGCGCGTATTTGTTTGGCGGCTGATATTTCATCATCAGCAGTAATTGACAATTCTTCTATTGATCCATCGGTTTTTGCGCCACGAACCTGCCAGTGTTTCATGGCTTCACCTTAATTTTTTGACCCAATACCCGCCATAGTTCCGCACTATCGGTAATTCCAGCTTTTAGCTTTTCTCTTGCGTTATCAACCAAAGAGTCAAAGCCTGCTTTGCTGGCAGCAGCAGCAAAATCAGCCGCCGCCGCACCCGGTTGGATCAGGTTGAGCAGATCACCTTGCATATCAATCATCTCGAACAAGCCTGATCGACCGCGATAGCCACTGCCGGAACAGTTTTGGCAATCAGCATCTTTGCCATAACATTGTGTGCAAAGCAGGCGCACCAGTCTTTGAGCTATAACCAGTTTTATAGTTGAACGTAGCAAGGACGGATCAATACCCATATCAATCAGACGAGTTGGTGCGGCAGCAGCAGTATTGGCGTGTAAAGTCGCCAAAACCAGATGCCCGGTAAGAGCTGCATTTACTGCAATTTCGGCGGTTTCGGTATCCCGTAATTCGCCGACGACGATCACATCGGGGTCATGTCGTAAAACTGAACGTAATACGCTTGCAAAGGTAAGGCCAATGGCGGAATTAACGGCGATCTGGGTAACACCGTCGATCTGGTATTCTACCGGATCCTCGATAGAGATAACTTTCCTGCCCGGTTGATTTAATTGACTTACCGCTCCGGCTAAAGTGGTGGTTTTGCCGCCACCAGTTGGCCCGACCACTAAAATTAACCCATAAGGCTGCGCTAAGTGAGTATCGAGCAATTGGCGGTGGCTTTTCGTCAATCCTAACTCATTTAGAGAAACTTCTGAATTGCGATCCTCAAGTAGTCTGATCACTACGCTTTCACCGTGAACATTCGGCGAAGTAGCTATACGCAAATCAAGCTGTTTACCGTCAATGTTTAATCTCGCGCGGCCGTCTTGTGGCCTTCTTCGTTCGGCAATATCCAGACCGGCAATAATTTTGACTCTAGATACCATCAATTTGGCCATATTAATCGCGGGGGCTTTGATCTCTTGTAAAACCCCATCAATGCGTAGTCTAATTTGTAAATAATCACGAAATGGTTCAATATGAATATCTGAGGCACGTAATTTTGCTGCTTCGCTGATCACTTCATTGACTAACCGCACTACCGGAGCTTCGGACGCAAGATCGCGTAAATGCTCGGCATCAGCCTCAGAGGTAAATGTTTGATTTGTACTTTCTGCTATATTCCCGATTTCGCCAAAAAATTGCGACAATGCGGCTTCAATATCCGCCAAGGGCGCGACCACAGGAATTATATTCATCGAGATGGTCATGGCGATACCATCGATGGTTTCTTGATCTTGCGGATCAGCCAATGCAAGCAATAATCCCTCATCGTTAATGGTAACCGGACAAACTTGATTTGCTCGTAAGAACGCTTGCGGTAACTGTCCTTCAAGCGGGTCTGTTGTTTCAAAATCACCTAATGAAACCAGTGTTAGTTCAAATGACTGAGCCAAAAGCTCGGCCAGTTCCTGATCGCTCAAAAGACCTAAACGACGTACGACATTAGACGGTGTTTCACTGGTTTGAGCGGCACCAGACAAAACCCTGCCAATATCGGCAGGCTTTAATCCAGAATTGGACAGCCAAGCAGGGTGATTATTATCAATATCGTTATTATTGTTCATATAAACCGCCCGCGCATGACTTCTTCTAAATGGTCATTGATCAATTCGGTATCGTAATCAGTTATTTCTTCGATTAAGTTTTGCCATTTATACAGTCTGGGTAGCCTCATTGGATTGCCCTGTAAGACTTCACGCTTGATAAATGGATAACCAGATAAAAGCAGCTGATCCCAGAAAAAATGTGAGGCATTTAGCGGTGCGCTATTTTCTGCGTGTTCAAATATCTGCCCCAGAACATGGCGGTGTGATGGAGAAAGGGATTTATCATTCAAAACATTTGCATCACCAACCTTGTTGAAAAACCTTGCTAGTTGATCACGGTACCGAAAAACGGCCCTTGCACGTAATCCAGCTTTTCTGGCCTCCATGCTTAATCCAATTTCATGTTTTCTGATCACCCATGATTTCGAATGTACATGGACGTAATTTTGCCAGCGTTTGGTAAAAAACTTGTGGCGTATGGCATTTTTGTGAAACAATAAAAAATAGCTTTGTAAATGATACCGCGTGTCCCAACTATCCGTTAAAGCCCAAATATCGGCTTTCTCTGCCGGCATTTTCTTGAACAGATCTTTTAGAGAAAACACCGGGCCATAAACACTATCATTACATATCAACAGGCTATTCAGATCATGCAAATCGCCTAATGATTTAATGCCGTCAGCATAAGCACCAAAATCATAACCCTTATTGCGTCGCCACAAAATACTAGCAACTAAACCATCAAGTTTTTTGCGTTCTGATTTAGGAAATTTAGGGGAGTTGGTGACAAAAATTACCCGCCGGCCTGCTTTGTTTAGTTCACCTAAATAGTGCAAAACAAAATTATGAACTGTACCATTTGCATCGAAATGAACAAACACTGCTACGTCTTTGCTTGTGCTGTCTTGTGTGCCGTTCCAAGTTTTACGAACATAGGATTTTTTGCCGAACAACCGCGCCCAATAATATTTTGCGTATTGCACTATATAGTCCGAGCGCTCGTGCTCGCCGGCAAACAACATATAAAACTTACGTAATATGGCGCGTATTTTTTTCATTTAACCCGCTCCTTTTTGCTGTATTGCATCTTCCAGTTCCCGTTTTCGATCAAATAACAAAGATGTTGTATTTGGATTATTTTCATCACCAAACAATTCCAGCGCAACTTGCTTCGCGCCTTTGGTATCACCAAACCTAGTCATGGCCAGTGCTCGATGAAAATTAGCCTGATCGCGCAAAGAATTATTGTCGGTTAGCTCTGCCGTTAAGGCAAAATGTTTTGCAGCCGTTTTGGGGTTGTTTTTGTGGTTCAGCCAATACATAGCCATAGCATAGATTGTTTGTGGCTCATTGTCGTCATCTGGTAATAAATGCAATAATGCCTCGATCTTTTTATAATCACCCTCTCCCGAAGAGTTTATTATGGTCTCGCGAATTTGCGCCTTGGCAATATCAAGTGCTGTACCCGCCTCTGTGGCTATTGTAGCATCAGTGCCGATTTGCGCTTTTTCTAACCAAATAAAGGATGACACCGGGTCTTGGTTACGGTTCAAATCATCTAACCCCAAAGCAAATTGCAAACTTTGTTGCCCATAGTTATTTGCCAATTCTTCAATTTGTTTGCGCCACAACCCTAGCAGTTTTGGTAAGGTTTCTGGTGATAGAAATATTTTTACCTGAGTGCCATCAACTAATAAAGTCATATCTTGCTCGGCTTTTTTTGCCACTAGTTTTGCGGCGCGCTTGAAAAGCTTATCGGCAAGTTTATGATCATAATTTGCAGTTATTTCAGTTAATGCCAGCAAAGTGCCAAGATCGGCTGGCTTGGCAGATCGCGCCAGTAATCCGTTAATTATTTGGTTTTGTTCCGTCGATAATTGTTTTTTGCCACCAGATGAAAACAATTCAGCGCCTCTAACTGCTGCATGATCACCCCAGATATTAAACAAGCTCTTCCATGGATCAGACCTTGGAGAATTGTGCAAAGCTTTGTTTAACCAAAACAGTCCATTTTTACGATCAAAAGCGTGATTTAAGGCCAGCATTGCCAAGCCAACTACTGCCGAGCGATCTCGGTCTGAAGTGATTTTTTGATCAATCAGGGCTTTGGATATTGCGTCAGCTAACGATCTGGCTATATCCCACTGGCCAGTATTGGCGGCAACAGAAAACACATCAAGTTTGGCATTAAAATAAGCGATTTTGCATTGTTCAGGAATATCCTTTAGTTCGCTTTGTTGTAATCTATCTGCGGCTTGTGCCAAATTTTCATTTGCTGAAATCCCGATGGCCAGAGCATTAGCCAACCCAGCTAGTATCTGGCTTTCCAGATCAACTACATTTACTTTGAGCAGCGCACTTTGCAAAACAACTTCACAGCGCACGGCGGCATTAAAATAATCCAGAGCTTTTGTGGGTTTTTTAAGGTAATTTAACGCTAAAATCCCCGCATGGTATAAAGTCGTAATTTGATTAAAAGGAATTTTACGAGCAAATTCTTCGAAATCCAATTCATCAGGATCGGGAAACACCAGTTCACTGGGATCTAGTAAGTTTATTTTGTAAGTTTTTTTCCAATGACTGGCTAATTGTTTAAGATTATCTTGCGCTTTACTATAATTTGCAGAATTGATTTGCTCCTTGATCATTCGGCCACAAAACCCGGTGAAAAGCTGACCGTTGGATTGGAATTTTTCCGTTTGCTGTTGCAAGTATTGGCGGTAAGCCGCTAACCCAGTGTCAATTTGATCTGCAAACTCCAATGCCGAGTTGGAGCCATAGGCAATTAATGTATCACCATTGCTTAATACTTCGACATATTTGAACCCAGCACGTTGTAATGTCACCTCTAATCCTGCTTTTGAGAATAAAACCAAATGTGATCCCGGAGATACAAGTGGTAATAAACTGTCTAGCGATCTATTGGCCTGCATTGCGCCAATATCAGGTGTAGTCAGTACTAGCACACCATTTTTTTTTAATGCGTAGATAATAGGCTGCAAGAACCCATCTGGATTAATCACATGCTCTATTACTTCTGATGAATAAACCACGTCTACAGCTTTGGTTTTTAGAGCAGTATTTTGATCAAGATAAATTGGTAGTATTTCTAACTCAAGGTCTTTTGCCCCTACCCTTGCCAGTGAAGATGGATCGCACCCACTGGCTGCCCAGCCGAGCGCTTCCCTTGCAAAATGCAATGCAAATCCATATCCGCTTCCAACTTCCAGGAAGGATTTCTTTTTACCTTTATTTAGCGGCAATAATGGCTCGATCATCGAAAGCAAACCAGCGCCTTGTTCAAGGTAATACTTTAATGCTGCTGTTTCGCGAATCCGTTCTCCTTTTTTTGCCTCTTTACCTTCATAAGCTGGTGGCTTTAAGTTGGGAAAGTGACCAGTGCCGCAAGTTGGACACTCAAACAAAGCAAAGCGATGGAACTTATGTGCTGGACTAGCAGTATCAAGCCGCGAGGACATGACAGCGGTTTCTTGGCAGGCCGGACAAGTTAGCTTGCGCCGCCTTGTTTTGTGCCAACGTAGCCAACCTTTACGTTGGGCAAAAATATCAATTTCCTGCAGCATTGGATTCATAACACCGAACGGCCTCTTTTATATCTCCAGTATACAATGCCTTTGCCTCTTGCAAAACCATTCCTTTTTCACAAAGGTCACGTAAAACCGGCAATGCATGTGAAACAAAAATGAATGATCTGCCTTGTGCTTTGGCGGCATAGAAAAAGTCAAAGCATTTAAGTTGAAACCGCATATCGCCAGCGGCCAATGCTTCATCAATCAACAATAAATCCGTTGGCGCCATGGCCGCCATAGCAAAGCCAAGCCTAGCAAATTGTCCGGACGAATACCACCTTGCTGGCTCTGATAGTTTATTGCCAAGCTCGCAAAAACTGGCAGTGCGTTCGTAATATTCCTGCCGCTCATCTTTGGCCACGCCGAGTAATCTGGCGGCCAATCGCATATTATCCCAACCGGATAGATCAGGGTGCGCGCCGGAGCCAACCTCCAGTAATGCGCCAATGCGCCCGCGTATTATGGCGTCTCCAGAAGTCGGATCAACAATACCGGCCAATATTTTAAGCAAGGTGCTTTTACCGGAGCCATTGCGACCCATTATTCCTAAAGCTTCTCCGCGCTCAAGTTCAAATGAAATATCGCTTAATGCTTGGCGAACCTTGCTCGGCTCTCCACCTAGCTTTTGGTATAAAGGTCTACCGCCGCCAAGTGCGTTTAGGAGGAAAGTTTTGCTTATATTATTGACTTCGACCAATGGTTTATCACAGAGCATCGGCAGCACGCCCTTCAAGACGAAAGAATATCCATATCCCAAAACCCAAGCAAACCAAGCTACTAGCGGCTGATATGCTTAATGCAATTGGATCTGGTGCTGGGCCATTTAGTAAAGTCCAGCGCAGGCCATCAAGAATGCCGGCAAACGGGTTTATTGCATACCAGTACGGAAATTTTTCTGGGATTAGGCTTGAAGGATAGATAACTGGCGAGGCAAACATCAGTATTTGTAGACCCAATGGCACCATTTGCCGCAGATCGCGCCACGCACCGCAAAGACCGCCAAGAGCGGCAGACAGTCCGGTGGCGGTAAATAAAGCCAAAACCAAAAATACCGGAGTGATAAGTATTTGGATGCCGGTTTTTACACCGAATAACCAGCCAATGAAAATCGCAACAAATAAAGCAATAATTATATCTATTGCTGCACCGGCAATATTGGCCAAAACCGGAGCTAATCTTGGCAAAGAGGTTTGGCGCAATAATGGTGCGGCAGCATCAAACACGGACGCGCTTTCTGATAAAGCTCGTTGCACTCCTTGCCATAAAGCCACACCAACAAATACAAAGGCTGGGTAAGGAATGTCGCCAGAAGGAACCCTTACCAATGCGCCAAAAAACACTGCAAACAAGCCTGCTAGAGCCAAAGGCTGCATCAACATCCATACTAAACCTATTATTGGTTTTTCAAACCGTGCTTTGAATTGGCGTGAAACCAACGCCTGTACGGCTTCGCGGTTGTTCCACAGGCGCAATAATCGTCCCTTTGGCTTTGCTTGGCGATGATGAACTATTTCGGTCATAGAAGTGTTTTGCCTGATGCGGTTGCTTACAGCAAGCCAATATTTGCGCTCTTGAGCACCCAGAGCAAGTAAATTGCCATAGCTAAGGCTGGGCCAAAGCTGATCATTGTTTCTGCTTCTAGTTTTTTTCGTGAGTAAATGCTGGTGATTAGCATACTAAACAAAGCGATTATACAGGCCAATAATATTATCCAGCTAATAGCCATTACCCCAAGCCATGCGCCGCCAGCAGCAAGTAGTTTTGCATCACCTAAGCCTAGCCCCTCACGACCTCGTAAGCGCAAATATATTTTGGAAATTAGAAAAAATACTCCAAAGCCGATAATTGCAGCTAACGCCGCAGATAATAGACCTTGTCCACCACTTTGCCAAAATGACACCAGTAAACCGGTTATTACCAAGATAAGGTTCATTCCATCTGGCAATAGTCGGGTTCGGAAATCAACTAATGCGCCAAATAACAAAATCCAGCCAAGAAAAACTGATGCCAGAACCAAGGTGTCAGAAAGCACCCAAACAGAAATTATTGCGATTAGTAGAGCGCAGAGCTCGGCCATTAGATGATTAATGACAATAGGTGAGGAGCAAAATCTGCACTTTCCAGCAAGAAATAAAAAGCTGGCAATCGGGATTAAGTCACTAATTTGTAATCGTTTATGGCAATGTGAGCAGCTTGAGCGACTTCGTAATGTTTTGCCCCAATTGGGCCAGCCATTGGCGCTGGCACTAATGAAACTGCCAATAAACGGGCTAGCTATAAGTAAAAACAATTGGGTTGCGGACACTTTTACTCTCCGGCAGTTTGATCCCTATCTGCTTCGCGCCCTATCAAGATCATGCGGCTTTTAATTTCTTCAATGACGCTACCCATGTCTTTATCAACGCTCATTACTCTTGGAGTTATAAACACAATCAGCTCTGTACGTTTGGTAGTAATATTATGTCCGCCAAACAGGTTTTTAATGATCGGAGTTCGCGACAGGCCGGGCAAGCCTGATACGCTATTTTGTTTCTCATCTAAAATAAGCCCGCCGAGCAATACTGTCTGACCAGAATAAGCGGCAACGGTGCTTTCTAAGACTCGCTTGGAAATGGTCGGGGTTAGTGCTCCAGTTGAGGCGGTGGTTGAGACGTTGGAAACTTCTTGGCGTATCTCCATAGTTACCAGACCGGTAGAGGAAATTCGTGGGGTTACATTAAGAATGACACCAGTATCGCGAAACTCCACTGAATTTACCTGCGGTGCGTTCGGGCTAATAACGTCTTGGGCTTGTCTGGTTATCACGGGTACTTGATCACCAACTTGCAAAAAAGCCGGTTGATTATCTATTGCCACAATATGCGGTGATGAAACAATTTTCAGGTCAGTAATGTTATCCAGAATATCTAACGCAAACCTCGCATCGGTTCCTTGATCAAGAATGAAATTAAACCCGGGAAACACTCCATTAGCATCAAGACCACCACCGGTAGAAAACCCGCCGCGCCCACTATCGGCAATGTTTCCAAGGCCTCCGGTGTTGAAGAAATATTGTACGCCGTAACGCAAAGTATCGTTTAAAGTAACTTCGGCAATTACCATATCGATCAGCACTTGGGCTGGCGGGTGGTCAATTTCCCGTAAAGTCTGTGCAACCAGTTTTTGTCCTTGTTGAGTGGCCAAAACCACTAATGTATTATTGATCGGATCGCCAATAATTCGCGGAGCGCCGACTTTGTTGCCGCCCAATGAGACAGTTCCGCTATTGTTTCTATTTATATTTCGCGAGGTATTTGTTCGTCTGGCACTGGAATTGTTGACTTGGTTTAGATCAGGAGAAATGTTAGAAGATCGTGATGAACCCACCCCGCCAAATAGTTGGTTCAACAGATCCGCAGTTTCCAAAGCTTTGCCGTTTTCTATCTTATATGTGCGCAAAGTAATATCAGATGGCCCGCCCATATCTAGGCGCTTAATCCATAGTCTGGCTTTGGCTAGCATTTCATTACTTGGCGCTATCACCATAATGGCGTTTATCCGCTCCATGGTTTGCAAACGTATCGCCCCTGCCAGCCCGCCGCCATCACCGGTTTGCAGTAATAACTCTAATTCAATAATCAGATCAGCGGCATTTGCATTTTTAAGAGGGAATATACCGGTGGACATTCCGGCCATCCAATCGACATCAAAAGCTTGCACAGCGGCCATCGCGTTTTCGCGTTGCTGTGAGTTTCCTGACACCATTAACAGGTTTCTAGCTAAATCCAGTTTTAACGAGCCGGCTCTGGTAATAGTGCTCTCCAACAAGGAAATCATATTGGTTGCAGAAACATATTTTAACGGAATTAAAGTCACCCCAAACCCGGGCTTATTAGCTCCGATAAACCTTGCTTGCCCGCCAGCATAAACCTCGCCAGCCGGAGCAATGCGCCAACTGTCACCATTTTTTACCAAAGCCGCAGAGTTCATCGACAGCACAGTTTCCAATAATGACAACAGGGCATCGCGATTTACTGGCGCGCCAGTGGCAGCAGTGACTTTACCTTGCACCCGTGGATCAAGAATAAATGGTTGATCAAGCAGGTCACCTAATATGGTTTGCACTACTTCTTGTAGGTCGGCCTCGGAGAAATTAACATTAAATCCACCGCCAAAAGTTTTTGAAGCCTGATAAACTGCAGAGCCAATACGCGGGCCTGTTGCTGGAAATATTTGATCTTGCGTTGCGGCGTTATCAGTTGTGATTTGCTCTATCTGTTCAAAATTATCTTCGGTAACTTGCTTGGGGTCGGAATTGTTGAAAATTTGCGCAAACGGATTGCCGGTATCAACTTCCTGACCGCTCTGCATGGTTTCACAGCCGCCAAGAAATACGGCAATGGCAAGAACAGCTAATTTTGCGTGATTCTTTGTGGGGATTTTTGCAGCAGGTTTGTCGGCAAGGGTATTTTGTTGGTTATTTCTCAAAACTAGCATCTCCGTTGACCGACCTGTTTATCAGATGCTTGGCCTTTACCCAAGGGTGATTCGCTACTCACCAATAAATTTACAAAAAAAATGGGAGGGCAAATGCCCTCCCACCTAATTTAGGTTAATTTGCGTTCTTGCTTAAAATTCGAACCGTAGTCCAACACGAACTTGATAAACAGACCTGCTCAGGCTTCTAAAGCCTGATGGATCCGCATCAAAGTCAGTGAACCGATATACACAATCCCCAGCGGATAGACAGCTTGTCCGTGGAGCGTCTCCGGTAAGTGCTGTGGCTCCATCAATGCCATTTAGTGCGACATCGGCTGCAGAAACTAGATCAGCTTGGACAATCCTAAGAGTGTCAAAACCTGGTCCATTAACCTGAGTGCCCCAATCACTGTCTACTAGGTTCAATACATTTTGGATATCCAGAACAAATTTCAACCGATTTTCACCGACATATTTGGAAGCTGCCTCATTAAAGAAAGGCAATTCTTGCTGCCATTGGAAGTCCCAACGCTGGTTCCACGGACCTCTACCTGCATTACGTGCTTGTATGCCCTGAGTAAGGCCACGTTGTTCAGCATAGGTAATAAAGCCGGCTTCATCAAAGCCGCTGCCAAGTACGACATTGGCATCACTGATTGAACCACCTGTAATGGTTGGCACATAAAGCAGATCATTATCAAATGGGCTTTCCCCATCACCTGCTCGTCCGAACAGAGCATTAGTTCTGCCTACATCAAATGTATATGAGAATGCATCACCAGAAGTGATTTGGCCAAATAGGCTAAATCTAGAATTTAGATCACCGATAATCTCATTTTCATAAGACAGGCCAACTTTAAAGGCGTGTTCGATCTGAAACGGAGAGGTTTGTGAAGATGGATTGTTACGATCCGAACTTACGATGGCACGGAAATTCGAAACTCCTCGTGATGAGGTACCCGGTGTTGTCGTGTCCACATTCTGATTTGCATAGGATAGATAAAACCCAAGGCCATTTTCATACTCTTTGGCAATTGATGCAGATAAGATCAATGAGGATCCTGCGTCAAAGTTAGTCAACGCAATCGCATTATTGATATCCAGATCATCAAGGTCTGCATATATTGGTCGTCCATCAGGAGCAACGCCTAAAGCAGAGGTTGCGGCCAATTGTGTTTGCGCCAGATTTTCCCAGCGAAAGCCATTATTAGTGGCGACATACAATGCTTGCAAGGAAACATTATATCCGTCACCTAAATTCACGCCACCATAATTCATGTCCAATTCATGATCAATCCGCAAGGAAGCTTTCCAGTCGGACGGTGTTTTGAAATCTGGACTAATCACATCAATTGGCCCTGGAGAGTTGGCGTTATTGGCTTGAATTGCCGCTAATAAGGCCGGTGGAAGACCAGCCGTTGGATCTGTCCCTGCAACATTGAATTGCCGGACAAAGAACACTGGCGGGGTAAATGCGTTGGAGGTCCAAACTTTTGGATCACCACCACCATAGAGGCCGATACCACCAGAGACCTTAGTCCTTGCGTCATCAAATGGTAGATATTCAAAGCCGATACGAGGCATAAACAGGCTATTGCCATCTAGGTTTTGTGTGTTTGAGAAACCATAAGCCGCTTCAAAAAATGTCCGTTCTTGCGGACGATCACCTTGAATTATTACTTCATAACGAACTCCGTAATCAAGACGGAAGTTTGGAAGAGCCTGCCAGCTGTCCTGTGCGAACAAAGCCAGTTGGTCATAACCCCAAACTGCCCGGATATCCTCACGGTTCCCAGAAGCCGCACTTTGAGCATCTACACGGCTGGCTAAACCAGCTTGTAGATCAGCGATACTTTCATACCGGAACAGACCGGATGAACGCTGAGCAAACAGGTTGTCTAGTTGGTAGCTTTGATATTCAGCCCCGAAAGTGAATAAATGATCGCCTTTAATATAATTGGCCGAGCCAAAAACCTGCAAGCGACTATCTGCAAAGGTGTTACCTTGACGGAACCGATCACAACCACCGATAAGGGTAAGTACATTTTGAGTTTCTGCCGTATTAGCATCACCATCATCCAAGAAACCTTGCATAGCGGTTCCAACCAGGTCAGCTTCGCTTAACCGGATTTCAAACTGACCGACATTAACGCCAGCGTTACAGTTCTGAGCCCGTTCAAACTCTTTATAATTGACCCGCAAATTCGTGGAAAGGCTATCAGACCAATCCGAAAACAATTGACCTGTATAGGCATTTAATGAGCTGGGTGTTTCATAATATGAGGATTGAAAATTTCTGGAACCAACACCGGAAAAACCATTTTCTTTGGTATTCTGATAAGTGAAAGAAGCGCGGTGATTGTCATCGATGTTCCAGTCAATTTTACCCAAGAGCCGCTTGGTGCTAACTGGTAAACTAACCGTGTCTGGGCGACCACCCATATCATAGCCAAATGTATCTATAACAATCTGGTTGATGCCATCATAAATGGCAGGATTGATATTATTATCAATATCAGATTGGACGAAGTTTCTGCCAGATCCGGATTGGAACTCATCATAGCTAGCTAAAAAGAACAATTTATCTTTAACAATCGGCCCGCTGAGAACCAAGCCATATTCTTTTTCAGTAAAGGCAGCGGTAGCAACATCGGTTCCAGCAGAGCGGTCACCATAGAAGCTTTCATCCTGATAGTAGAAAAAACCGGCGCCATTAATCTCATTGGTGCCAGATTTAGTAACCACATTGATCAAACCACCGGTAAAGCCGGAGTTGGTAACGGAATAGTCACTGGCCACAATCGAAGCTGATTCTACAGCATCAAGAGATATAGGCGCGCGTGACGTGGCATAAGAAGATGAAGAAAGACCAAAATCATCAGTTTGCAAGGAACCATCAATCGCTAGAGCATTAAAGCGTGGGTTAGCACCGGCAACGGATAAGTTGCCTTCGCCCGATGAGTTGGAAAGAGGATCTCTAAGCAATGTTGCAATAAGGTCTCTTTGGGTAGACGGCTGATTTAAAATGTCTTGACCACTAAATGCGGAACCTACACCATTGTTTAGGCTCAGGCTTTCAGTGCGAACGCCAGTAACTACGATCTCGTCCGCTATCCCAACAACCAAGCGAAGACTATTTGTCGAAGGCTGTAGGCGTATATCGTTCTGCGAAACATTTCCTGAAGGCGATGTTACTGTGACCTCATATGGCCCGCCGACGCGCAAGCCAGAAGCAAAAAACACACCGTTTGCTGATGTGGTAACGGATTTTGCTGATCCGCTTGGTATATGAATGATGGTAACACTTGCATTAGCAACGGCCTGTCCGCCATTGTCTAAAACCTGACCATTAATAGCTGAAGATGTAACCTGCGCTAAGGCTGGCGTTGCCAACGCGGCAGTAATCGCGATGGATGACACGCCGAGCAAGCCGGTTAGTATCGCTGATTTAAACGTATTGTTCATGGTAATCCCCTGATGACACTAAAAAAAACTCAAAATCCAAAACACTCGTCCCGAATCGTACCCATGCTATAGATCACAATTCGAGGGTCTTTGAGACAGTAATGTGCAACATGTACAACATTTCTAGACTCATGTGACATTATTATTTCAGTTCGTCTAATACTTGTAAACGCAAAATTGCTATGACTGACATTAAATCACTTGCTCTTGGCGGGTTAGCCGTCACAATGACTCCTAAGAATCGCCAACGTGTCGCAATAATAATTGACCATGGTGGAAGTGGGTGTTTACACCCGATAATCCTGGACTTGGGAATTGGTGATATGGGCAAATCTGAGACGAATGCGCCAGCATTAGTGGTGCAAGATACTAGTGTGAAGTTTGGTGATTTCACCGCACTTTATAATATTGATCTTGAAGTAAATGAAGGCGAGATGGTGGCTTTGATCGGCGCCTCTGGCTCTGGCAAGTCCACTCTTTTACGCACTATTGATGGCTTACAAACCGCCGCCAAAGGTTCTGGCCGGATTTTGGTGTTTAATCGCAAAGTGCAACGTGATGGTAATTTGGCCAAAGGCCTTTATTATCGTCGCCGTGACATTGGAATGATTTTTCAATCCTTTAATCTTGTTGGCCGCCTCAGCCTTTTTTCAAATGTATTGATCGGCGTATTGGGACGGATACCAACTTGGCGCGGAGTGTTAGGTTTGTTTCCTGCCGAAGATCGCCAACGGGCAATGGACGCACTGGAACGGGTGGGCATCGCAGAATTTGCAGGACGGCGGGCATCAAAACTGTCCGGTGGCCAAAAACAACGCGGCGCAATAGCCAGAGCATTAACACAAAGAGCTAAAATGATTTTGGCCGACGAGCCTATTGCCTCGCTTGATCCGGTTTCAGCACGTCATGTGATGGAACAATTACAAGAGTTAAACGAGCGCGATGGCATTACCATTCTTGTTTCCTTGCATCAGGTCGATTTTGCTATTCGTTATTGTAAGCGGGTAGTGGCGTTAAAAGATGGCAGGGTGATTTATGATGGCCCGGCAAAAGATATGACAAAAGATAATATGATCGCGGTTTATGGCGACGAATACGAAGATGCTTTTTGGTCAATGGAGGCCGCGTAAATGAAAAACTCTTTATTATCGCTCAAATTAGGCGCGATGCTGCTGTTAGTACTTGCAATCATTAGCATTCCATCATCAGCACAAGAAGAACCGCCGGCGCGGGAGTTAAAATTCGGAATTATCACTACTGAAAGTTCTGATAATTTATCGACACTTTGGACACCTTTCCTCAAAGACATGGGCGAAATGACCGGTCTTAAAATCAAGCCGTTTTTTGCTGCTAATTATTCCGGCATTATCGAAGCCATGCGTTTTGGCGAGGTCGAAGTTGCTTGGCTGTCTAACAAGTCCGGACTAGAGGCTTTACGACGGTCTAATGGCGAAGTGTTTGCCAAAGCCACGTACCCCGATGGAGCTCCAGGTTATCATTCGGTTCTTTTGGTGCCAAAAGACAGCCCGTTTCAAACCGTTGAGGACATCTTAAAGTGCGATAAAACCGTCAACTTTGGCATGGGTGATCCAAACTCTACCTCTGGCACTTTAATGCCAATGGCTTATATTTTTGCCCCAAATGGTATTGTTCCCACCGAATGTTTTAAAAATGTACGTAACGCCACCCACGAAGCTAATGGTTTGACTGTGGCTAATAACTTGCTTGATGTAGCAACTAATAACACCACCAACTTAAAGCGTTTGGCTCGTACTCGTCCGGAAATTTTGGAACGGGTACGGGTGATTTGGACATCACCACTTATTCAGACCGATCCGATTATTTGGCGCAAAGATGTGCCGGTTGAGGTTAAAGAAAAGCTATTATACTTCTTCATGACTTATGGTCGCCGGGCGGAAAACCCAGCTGAATTACAACGCCAGCGTGAAATATTGGGCGAATTGGATTTTGGCACATTCCTTCCAGCTAATGATAGCCATCTTGATCCAATTATTCGTCTGGAAATGGTTCGAGATATGGCCTTTGTCCGATCTGATAGATCAATATCTGAAGATGAACGCACCGACCAACTTGCCGTATTGCAAGCTAAGCTAAATGAAATGCAAGAAGCTGAGGATGCAGAAATAGTTAAACCAAAAGGAACCCCAGCCTATACCGATGACAGCTTACGTGCGCCCAAAGGACTGGATATTCCGTGGTCAAGAGTGATCTTCACCCTAACCGTCGGTCTTATCGCTTTCGGGTTTCTCCTTTGGTCGTCAGCTAGGCGTGGTGCCGGACCTGCTACACCGCTTAAAGATCGGTTGTTTAATGCTAGTGTCTGGGCAATTTTTATCGCCGCCTTGGTTTGGGCTTATGTGGCGGCTGAAATTTTCAAAGCACCGTTATTGATCGATAACTCTGATCGAATGGGCGAATATGCCAGTGGTTTCTTGAAAATCGACTTCAAAGACGGCGGGCTTTATTTACAACAAATGTCGGTCACCATTCAAATCGCTTTGTGGGGTACTTTCCTTTCGGTAATTGCCGCTATTCCTTTGGGTCTATTGTCGGCGCATAATGTCGCGCCTACGTGGATTGTATTTCCAGTTCGAAGGTTGATGGACGCGTTTCGTTCAATCAACGAGTTGGTGATCGGAACAATGTTTGTGGTCACCGTCGGTCTTGGGCCGTTTGCTGGTGTTATGGCATTGGCGATACATACTACCGGAGTGTTAGCTAAATTATTCTCCGAGGCTGTCGAAGCTATGGATCCTGGCCCGGTAGAGGGAGTAAGAGCTACTGGTGCGAAATCCATTCATGAGGTGGTCTGGGGGGTGATCCCGCAAGTGGCTCCTTTATGGACTTCTTATGCGTTGTATCGGTTTGAATCTAATACCAGATCAGCGACGATTTTGGGTCTTATCGGTGCTGGAGGTATTGGGCAATTATTGTTCGAACAAATTAACTCTTTTCAGTACGGAAAAACCGCAGCAATTTTACTGATTATTATCGTTGCTGTAACGATGGTCGATTTCCTAAGTCAGGTATTACGTAAGCGCTTGATGTAGAAGTTGCCGTTGGAGTGCGTTAACCAAACAGCTACGCACTCCTGCGTAAGACAAAACCCATCGAACAATAAATTGCTTTGATTTTGTTGTTGATGTCCGTTATTTTGCAGTTTTCAAGTGGGTGTTGGTTTTATGACAACCAGAATTTAGGGGTAAATAAAACCAATACTGTAAAAATTTCCAACCTGCCAACTATCATACCGCCGGCCATCATCCATTTAGCTGCATCGGGCAAGGGCGCAAAATTCCCCTCTGCTCCGACTACTGGCCCAAGACCAGGACCAACATTGGCAATAGAAGTCGCCGCCGATGAAATGGCGGTGATTGTATCAAGTCCTGTTAAAGACAGACCCACTGCCAAAACTGCATAACAGGCAAAAAATGCAAATATAAAACCCAAAACCGAGTACAAGGCGGAGGCAGGTAAAGCTCGGCCATTATAGGTCATGGTGTCTACTTCGCGTGGAAAGGTCATGCGTCCGATATAAGAGCGTAAGCCTTCAAATGCTACTTGAAACCTAAACACCTTGATAGAGCATGATGTGGAGCCAGCGCAGCCACCAATAAACATCAATAAGAAGAAAAAACCGGCACTTGCCGACCCCCAAGTTTCAACATTACCCAAAGAATAACCAGTACCGGTAAGAATTGATATGACATTAAAAGTTGCGGCACGCAAAGGATGAACATCAAGTGATGGTTGTTGAATTAAAACATAGACCAGCATTACCAATACTAAAATAATAATTCCGCTTAAAAATGCGCGAACCTGCACATCGCGAAAAACTGCCATTGGATTGCCATTTGCCGCTAGTATATAAAGACCAAATGGTAATGCTCCGGCGATCATAAAAAAGCTGGCGGCGATATCAGCACCAAAAGGTGCATAGGTAGCAAAACTAGCATCGGAATTAGAAAATCCGCCAGTGGCAATAGTGGTCATGGCATGGCACATCGCATCAAATGCGCTCATGCCCAACATCCAATAAACAATGCCGCAAATAATAGTCAGAGCCAAATAAACAAACGAAATACCAGCAGCAATCCCTCCGGCTCTGGGCAAAAATTTACCCATTGGATCAAACCATTCGCTAGAAAACAATTGCATTCCGCCGACTTTCAGCATCGGTAAAACCGCCAAGGCTGTAACAATAATACCAATGCCACCAATCCATTGTAATAATGCCCGCCACAGTAATATTCCAGGGTTCATATCATCAAGGCCGGACATTACGGTTGATCCGGTGGTGGTAAGGCCGGACATGGCTTCGAATATTGCATCGCTAAATGAAAGTGGGACCGGTTTAAGTAAAAACGGTAGTGCTGCGAAAATGCATAATACTACCCAGCTAATTGTTGTTAAGAAGAACGCACCGCGTATCGAAAGACGAACTTGCCCGCCTTTGGCTCCGATGAGCATAATGATACCAAAGAAAATACTAATTACCGAAGAAATAGCAAAACTGCGCCAGCTTTCATGGCCGCCGGTAAGGTCGGCAAACAATGGTGCCAGCATGAAAACACCCAAGAAAGTAACTAATGCACCTATGATCAGGACAACTGGTCGCAAATCAGCCATAGCTTAGTTCACTTTCGCCCGGTCATGGGGACTGTCCAATGAAAAAAGTGGAATGGTGATCTGATAAACAATGCCATTATCGTCTCGTACCTCATAATTCCCGCCCATTATACCCGATGGAGTCGGCAAGGGAGTGCCTGATGTATAACAAAAAGTGCTTCCTGGTTCGATAATAGGTTGTTTGCCGATTATACCCTTGCCGCTTACTTCTTGTATCTGCCCAGCGGCATCGACTATTTTCCAATAACGGCGCATTATTTGTACTGCATTGGAGCCGCCATTGGCTATTTCTACGGTGTATGCCCATAAAAACCGGCTGTTGGAGGGGTCAGAATCCGCGTCCATAAACTCCGGTGTGACCCGTACAGATATATCATTGGTTGTTTGTTCGTATGACATAGAATTAGTTCAACCTATTTAAGCGTGGTAAGCAAGTACTTGCCAGCAATAGAGGAATCATCACAGCGTTTTCTTTGCTTTAATGTGGTGTTTTGAGGACTAAATGGGTTTTACGGGCGGAATTTTACCAGATACAGCGATAAAAGAATTGTTTGCCGATAATGCAATTATCAGCAAACAGCAATTGGACAATGACCAGATACAACCAGCGAGCATTGATTTGCGCCTTGGTAGTTGTGCTTATCGTTTGCGAGCCAGTTTTCTGCCCGGCTCTGGAAACTTGGTAGCGGGTATGTTGCAACCGCCATTGGTGATGCATAAAATTGATCTGACCAAAGGCGCGGTTTTGGAAACTGGATGTATATATCTGGTGCCATTATTGGAGTCTTTGCAATTACCAACCAATATATCAGGACGGGCAAATCCAAAAAGCTCTACCGGACGTATTGACGTTTTTACCAGAGTTATTTGTGATAATGGAATTAGTTTTGATACGGTAAAGGCTGGTTATGATGGGCCGCTGTGGATTGAAATTTGCCCGCGCACATTTTCGATTTTAGCGCGTACCGGTGATCGTTTGGCGCAGTTACGGTTACGAGCGCAACAGGCTATCAAAGAGAAAGACTTGCAAACATTAACTGTGTCCATTTCACTACCCAAAACTGGTTTGGCCGGTTATCGGGCGAAACGGCATTCCGGTGTGCTTGATCTGTCAGGCATTGGTAGTCATAGCCAAGCAGACTATTGGGAGCCACTAACCACAAGGCAGGGCAGTTTAATTCTTGATCCCGGCGAGTTTTATATTCTTGCCTCCAAGGAAGATATTGTAATACCGCCGGATATGGCAGCAGAAATGGCACCAACTGCCACCGATATTGGCGAGTTTAGAGTACATTATGCTGGTTTTTTTGATCCGGGGTTTGGAATGGCCGGTGCAGCATCAAAAGCTGTGTTGGAAATTAGAGGACGTGATGTTCCATTTTTGCTTACCGACGGCCAAGATATAGCCCGTTTGGTGTTCGAACCCATGCAAAGCAAGCCAGAAACCCTTTATGGCAGTAATACCAGCCATTATCAGGGGCAGGGGCTAAAGCTAAGTAAACTGTTTAAGCCGTAAGTTTTAATGCCCACCGCGCACTAATCGTCCCGGTCTTGCATCAGTTACTTTGTCATTATCAATTACCTGTTCACCGGAAACAAATGTCGCCTTATAACCTGTTACTGGTTGTAATAATCGTTGCCCGCCAGCCGGTAAATCATTGACCATAAATGGCACTTTTAGCGATAAATTGTCGTAGTCGATGACATTAATGTCGGCTTTTAGACCGACTTTAAGCCGCCCACGATCAGCAAATCCCAAATAATCTGCACCATCGGCGGTTAGCATTTGAATTGCTCGGGGCAGGGAAATGGTTTTGCCATTGCGCCCGCCCTCTTCGCGCTTTTTTGTCCAATGGGTCAGTAGGTAAGTCGGAAAGGACGCATCGCAAATATAACCAACATGCGCCCCGCCATCGGTAAGCCCGGGTAAAAAGTAAGGGTTATTCATCATTGTATATACAGCATCATAATTCATGTCTGTGTAATTATAGGCCGGGAAATATATCAGTGCTTTGCCATCGTCTTTTAAGGTCTCGTCATATATTTTATCCCAAATGCTCACCCCGGCATCTCGTGCTTTTTGAGCGATTGAATTTTCTTGTGTCTGCTCATAATCAACTTCGCCATCACCATTGGGATCAAGCTGGAAAAGTTTTTCGGCAACAAATTCCATTCCGGCGATTAGCAGGTCAGCCATTGGCGGAATAGACGAGCCGGGGCCGGCCATTTGTACCGGAGTTTCGGCCAACATTTTCTTTTTCATTTCTGGATCGCGTAGTTTTTTGACCCGCTCCGCAAGCGGCAGGTCAGCCATAGCAATATAACTTGGAAACGCCATCAAAGGGTGAAATGTTGATTGCAGTCCTAAAAACACGCCGATAGCTCTAGGGGCTGCTTGTAAAAATAATTCCACACCATCTTTTTGTAAGGTTTCTGTACGCTTTGCTATTCGCTGCCAATGGTCAGGAACCAGATCTCGTTGCATCCATGTCATCGAAGCTTTATGACCCGGTGCGGCCTTAAAAAACTTCCTTAAAAAACATAGCC
>JAKITZ010000190.1 GCA_021647805.1 Robiginitomaculum sp. | reverse complement strand
ATTGGTGACAGAACATCGTATGGCAGATGGCCGAAGTAGTTGATATTGCCATCCGACAAATCCGGGTATTCATCCAGTAAATTGTCGGCACCGACTGCCACCATCCAGTCGTCTGAGATTTGCGCAGCAAGCTCAGCATCGACAGACCAAACGGCATCGTAAGTCTGGGTAGGCTCGAATCCTCCACCGAAGTCGAATACGCGGGTCGCATCACCGTATCGGGTGATTCTCAATAACATCGACCACTGGTCCATATCGAAGTTGCCGGCGACGATGAATTTTTCTTGTGGCGACGCGGTTTCAATCGTATTCAGGTCTTCAGGACCGAGTACGCTAGGGTTTCTGACCGTCGTTTCCGAGTTATTGTATGACGCATTCCAGTTGAGCGCTCCGGGTCCCAGGTCCAGCGCGCCGGACAGCACAACGTCGAAACCGCTTGTCTCAGTATCGACCAGGTTTGAGAAGTACTGGATGTTGTTAGCTGCGTTAACCAACGATACTCGATCATCGACATCTATCTGAAAGTAGTCGAACGTCAGATTCAGCCCATTGTCGAGGTCAACCACAAAACCTGCACTGATATTCTGCGCTGACATTTGAGTGAAATGGCGCTCGACCAATTGCTCAGGTGCGTGATCTGGCAGATCACTTAAACCGTCCGCAAGTCGAGCTGACTTTGGAATATCGGAAAACAATTCGTCAATGTTTGCAACACCAATTGTTGCCAGCATTTTTTGCCGATCAACATCGGTCAGCGGTAGGTAGCGCATGAGTTACAGCCCTGCCACAAAAGCGTCATAAGCAGCCTTGTCCATCAATTTCCCAAGTTCGGATTTATCGCTGATTTTGATCTCAAAGAACCAACCCTTGCCAGTTGGGTCTTCGTTTACGGTTTCTGGGGCATCTTCTAATTCCATATTGGCAGCGACTATTTCACCAGTAATTGGTGCAAATAACTCACTTGCAGATTTAACGGATTCAACCACAGCAGCCTCACCACCAGCCTCTATCTGTTTTCCTATTTCCGGTAGTTCAACAAATACAATATCGCCTAACTGCTCGGCGGCATAGGAGGTTATTCCTACCCGCGCAGTATCAGCTTCGACAGATAACCACTCGTGTTCTTCGGTAAAATATAAATCAGCCATGTTAAGCTCCTTTTCCCCTATAATAATTTTGTGCCACAAATGGCATTTTAGTAATTGTCGCCGGATAATTTTTGCCACGTATCAGTAAATCAACTTTGCTGCCAATATTGGCCAAATCAGCCCGGACATACCCCATTGACACCGGCCCGCCAAAAGTCGGCCCAAAACCACCGGATGTGACCTGCCCTACCCTGATTCCGTCTTTGAAAATTTCAGTACCTTCACGCGCAGGTGCTTTGCCATCAGGACAAATCCCGACGCGGATTGCCTCGGGCTCGGCGGTTAATTCTTGTAACATGCGCGTTGCGCCGGGAAAATCTTTGCGCTCTCTACGTATTTTCGGCACAGCCCAAGCCAGACCAGCACTGATCGGCGTATGATCTTCGGTAAAGTCATGTCCTGACAAACACAAACCAACCTCAAGGCGTAAACTGTCTCTGGCGCCAAGGCCAATGGGCTTGACCCGTTGATCGGCAAGTATTTCACGGACTATTTCTTCGGCATGAGCGCTAGGTAAGGAGATTTCAAATCCGTCCTCGCCAGTATAGCCAGATCTTGAAACAATCACATCATGACCAAACAATGTGAAATGCCCGCATTGCATAAACACCATATCACAAGCAGCCGGCATGAATTTGGTAAAGATTTCAGCCGTTTTTGGCCCTTGCACAGCAATCAAAGCGCGGTCATTTATCGGCTCCAATTCGGCAACACCAGCCAACGCTGTTGTTATTCTTTGGTAATCCTTGTCCTTGCAAGCAGCATTTACCACCAACATCAAACCATCATCATCGGGGCGCGAGACCATCAAGTCGTCAATTATTCCGCCATCACTATTCAGCAAAACCGTATAGCGCTGCATATTGGCAACCAAGCCTTGCATGTTTCCCGGGACAATCGTCTCTAATGCTATAGCTGGGTTATTTCCCCGCAATCTTGCTTGTCCCATGTGTGAAACATCGAACAGACCGCAATTTTCACGAGTCCAGATGTGTTCTTGGCGCACTCCTGCCGCAAATTGAACCGGCATTGAATAGCCAGCAAACGGCACCATTTTCCCGCCTAATTCCTCCATCAAGGACTTCAACGGCGTAGCAGATAAATTTTGATCAGTCATTTTCCAAAGCTCACACAAAAACATGTAATACATGACACTCTTGCCACATAAGTTCCATGCCCCCGCTGTCCTTGTGACCTGAGAGATTCACCAACAAAACTTACGTCAGCTTACTCCTTCGGTGTACTGAACTTCAGCACTTTCCAGCGTTTAGAACCAATTCGCGGTCCACTTTACCTGAGAGTTTCCGAGGCGGTTGCTCCTTCGGTACTTGTTGCCAAGCTTCTCCCGCGAATGGGATAGATAAATTCTCTAACAAGTTTGCCTGCTCATGACAAGAACTTACATACGTTCCGGTGTTTCAATCCCCAAAAGACCAAGTCCTGTCTGCAATTGCCGCAATGTAGTTTCGACAAGTTGTAACCGTGAAGACTGAACAGCGATGTCTTTGGCAGCCAAGACCGGACAGCTAGCGTAGAATTTGGAAAAAGCCTGTGCTAGATCAAACAAATGCTCACACAAAATATGTGGAGAACGACGATCACAAGCAGCATGCAAAGCTTGATCAAACTCATCAAGCATTAGCACCAACGCACTTTCTTCTTTGGCCGATGGTTTTATTTCTCCAACCGATATTCCTGCGGCCTTGGCTTTGCGTAACATTGATTTCATCCGCACACACGCATACAGCAAATACGGACCTGTTTTACCTTCAAACGCGGTAAAACGCTGTATATCAAAGACATAATTTGTGGTTCGCTGATTACGAAGATCAGCAAATTTAATAGCAGCCAACCCAATCAATCGAGCTATTTCCGAACGCTCAATCGCGTCAAATTCTTGTGCCAGTCCAGCCTCGGACAATCTTTTAGTAGCTGCATCATTGGCTTGTTGTAACAAATCTGACAAGCGCATAACACCGCCAGATCTGGTGCGGAACCGTTTACCATCATTGCCATTTACTGTACCAAATTTGATATGCTCCAAAGCAGCTTCATCAAATATCTTAGTTTTACCAGCAGCTCTAAACACTTGTTCAAAATGCGATGACTGGCCAAGATCAACCACGTATAAAATTATATCAGGCGCAATATTATCTTTGCGATCAATAATAGTTGCCAGATCAGTAGTCGCATAAAGAGCAGCACCGGCACTAGAAACCAGAATAAGTGGTGGTAATTCTTTTTTGTCAGTTTCTTTAGCAACCCTGATGATCAATGCACCGTCGCTTATTTCGGTATATCCGCCTTGTTTGAAACTCTCGATCATTGGCGCGATTAACGGATCAACTGCAGCTTCGCCTTTCCAAAGATCGAAATGCACGCCAAGAGCAGCAAAATCAACCTTTAAGGCAGCAATTGAAACGGCAATAAAGTGATCCAGCAGCACTCTATATCCGGCGCGTCCGGCTTGTAATTCTGCAGTTGCTTTTCTTGCTTGTTGCATTCTAGTTTCGTCTGCTTTGCAAGCAGCAGAAGCCAATGGGTACATTCGCGATAAATCATCAATATCTACTGGCGGCTGTTTTGGCCATTGGCCATCAAAGTCATTGGAAAAATATATCAGATCAGGCTGCTCCAATTGCAATTGGATGATCAACTGCCCCATTTGCAAACCCCAATCGCCAAGATGAATATCACTAATCACCTCATGACCGGCAAATCGCAATAATCGTTGCAATGAATCACCAATAACCGATGAACGAAGATGCCCGACATGCATTGGTTTGGCGACATTAGGGCCGCCAAAATCAATGACTATTTTCTTTGGAGCTGTTACTGTATTTGCACCGGTTCTTTGATCTTTTGCCAATTCTGCGGCTTGGCATTTGATAAGATTATCCGCCGGAACAATATTCAAAAAGCCGGGCCCTGCAATTTCAATGCTTTTAATCAACGGGCTTGATTTCAACCCCTCTACAATTTGCACCGCAAGTTCTCTGGGGTTTTTCTTGGCTAATTTTGCCGCAGCCATAGCACCATTACACTGGAACGGTGCCTGCCCTGCCCGACTTGAACGAGTTACAGAACCAAGCTCTTTTGGTAATGACAACGAAACAAATACGTCCCCGACTTCGCCAGAAAGTTGGTCTCTAATGGATTGCATGATTAGTTATCCGCTATTCTGGATGTGAACCAGCAGGTACTCGAAATCTTTTTCCAGATCGGGCAAACTCTAACTCGGCCTCGGTTAGTTCAAAGCCAATCAGTATCTCAAAGTTTATTCCACTGGTGTTTTGTTGCTTACGGGGAATAGTAATAGATTTGAATTTTTCTGTAACATAAACAATTTCATCTTCACTACGAAACTTCACCCGCAAAGGGAAGTTATCCTTCGAGATAACGGCCTTATCTTTGCGCGTAACCGCAATAAAATAAGGATAATCCATTTCCATACCGGTCGCAGCCGGACCACGACCAAAAGCAAATTTAATTTCAAGATTAGCAACAATAGGATCTTCATCGACATAAGTACAAAATGAACTGACGCTTAAAATCTCACCAGTAAAGCCAACATTGGAGAAAGTTTCTGGTTTGCTGATTTGCACTTTGCGCGAAACGTCCCATAATACCAGAGCCTGTGGACAAGGACCTTCATTTTTCTCAGGTGCTGAAAACACACCTGATAACACTTTGG
>JAKITZ010000189.1 GCA_021647805.1 Robiginitomaculum sp. | reverse complement strand
CCGCCATCGGTGGCGCGGCACAAGACCCTGCCTCCAGTGTTCGCAGGTTACAGGCCATTGGCTCTATTCGCTCTTTAATGGACGAATTTACCAGACTGGACAGAGAAATTCGTTCGGTACGATCCGAAGTACAACAACAAATCAATTCAGGAATTGACGGAATAAACCAGCTACTTGGCGAGATAAGCAATCTAAACTCAGACATAACCAGAGGCAAAATACAAGGTGATGCAACTGGTGCTGAAAACAGGCAAGCAGCTTTGATTGACGAACTTGGCGAACTTATAGATGTAAGAATTGAACGTAATGAGTTGGGTGCAGCTACGGTTAGAACCCAAAACGGAGTATTGTTGCTTGGCCAATATGCCGTAAAAATAGAGAAATCTTCTGGCTCCAGCGGAGCTCCTGGAACCAATTATTCGCGCATCACAGCGACTTTGCCCTCCGGCGCATCAATTGATCTGCAATCAAATCTGCAAGGAGGCAGAATTTATGGCCTCTTGGCTTTGCGGGATAACGATCTTACGCAAATGAGCTCTGAACTTGCTGAATTTGCCAATGGCGCAGCTGATGCGTTGAACGATGCTCATGCAAATGCAATATCAGTTCCACCGCCAAGTTCAATAACTGGTCGCAATACTGGATTACTGGCAACAGATGCTATTAATTTTACCGGCGCAACCACATTAGCACTTGTTGACACCAATGGGGCATTAGTGCGCCGGGTTGATGTTAATTTTGATGCCGGAACATTATCGGTGGATGGCGGAGCCGCGATCAATATCGGTACTACGATCGGTGATATGAGTAATGCTCTAAACAGTGCATTTGGCGCGACAGCTACTGTTAGTTTTGCCAACGGCTCTTTATCTTTACAATCCGCAGGAACCAATGGCTTCGGTTTCGTACAAGACGCAACCACCCCATCAAACCGTGCCGGGCGATCATTTTCTTCGACTTTTGGGCTAAATGAACTTGTAACCAATACCAACCCCACAAACTTTGGAACCGGGTTAATAGCTACCAATCCGCATGGTTTCACCGCTGGCGAAAGCTTAAATTACCAGATCACAACCAGTGATGGTCGAGTGGCCGCCGAAATTTCCGTAAGCATTTCCGGCAGTAGCATTGGTGACGTTATCAACTCTTTGAATGATGTTAATTCTGGGTTAGGGCGATACGCAACCTATTCATTGGGGGTGCAGGGACAATTATTATCAACTCCAGTTACCGGATCTGAAGGATATAGCATTAAACTTTCCACTGATAGCACCACAAGAGCTGGAACAGGCTTGTCATTTTCGCAAATATTCGGAGTTGGTGATGCAGTTACCAGTGGCAGAACCACTTCATATAGCATTCGAAAAGATATTGCACGCAATCCCGATCTGCTATCCTTGGCAAAATTAGAATTAAGCCCTACGACTTCTGTCGGTGACTTTGTCGCCGGCAAAGGCGATGGACGCGGTGGATTTGAAATTCAGCAAGCTCTTGAAAGCACAAGAAGTTTCCAAACCGCTGGATCATTATCCGCAACCAGTTCTTCGCTAATTGATTTTTCAGGAAGATTTGCAGTTATCACCGGCTCAAGAGCGGCAAATGCTGATCGTGAAGCGGAAACCGCGCGCGGGCTAAGTACCGAAGCAGATCTGCGTCGAGCCAATGTCGAGGGCGTGAACATTGATGAAGAACTAGCGAATATGACTCTATTCCAACAATCTTATAATGCGGCGGCTCGACTTATACAGGCGGCCAAAGAGCTAAATGACGTACTTCTGAGAATGGTGTAAAATATGACTAGAATTTCAACCACCCAAGCAAACCTAACCACATTAAATAACTTGCTTCGTAATCAAGTAAGATTGGCCGATGCCCAAAATCAAGTAGCAACCGGGAAAAAATCAACCACATTAAAAGGACTGGTTCGTGAACTTGGCACTTTAAATGCAGCAAGGGCTGTTTCCATACGATCCCAAAGCACAATTGACCGTATCAAAGAATTAGAGCCAAAGTTAGCAGTACAAGACACAGCATTAGGGCAAATGACTGATGCGGCTGACAAGTTACGCCAAAGCCTTATCGGATCCTTAGGCTCTGATAATGGCTTGATAGTAATGCAGGACTTGCAATCAGCATTTGATCAATTAGGTACTACCTTAAATCAAAAATACGCTGGCAGATCCCTGTTCGCCGGAACCAGAACCGATATAGAGCCATTCACAGCTAAAACCTTGGATGACGTTGCGGCAGCGGCAACAGTAGGTGATTTATTTCAAAATTCCGATGTCCGCCAAGTAAGCCGGATTGATGATGGTGAAGCGGTGCAAACCGGAGTTTTGGCAAGTGACATTGCCACTGATCTGTTAAGCGTTATCAAGGCGGTTAAAGACTTTAACGACGGAGCCGGAGGGCCATTTGCTGCAAATATGGACAATACTCAACGGGAGTTTATCCGAACTCAACTGGCGGCATTATCTCCAATACTTGATGCAATGAACCAAATTCAAGGGCAAAACGGATTACTGCAAAATAAAGTAGAAACCGCAAGGGTTCTCGAAGAAGACCGTCAAGTATTAATGACCAGCCTAATCGGTGATTTGCAAGATGTCGATCTGGCCGAGGCCGCCAGCCGTCTGCAACAAGCGCAGACTGCAGTAGAAGCTTCAGCTAGAACATTTTCAATTTTGCAAAATGTTAGCTTGCTCAACTTCCTGCGCTAGCAATCAGTGATTATCATAAACCGGGTAATTTAATCCCACTGCTTCTCTTGCGGATCACCACATCACCGCCACCAGTGGCACTTTCCGCTGATTGTTCTCGGCGTAAACGCTCGGCTTCGGCGTCAGCATCAAGCATGGTGCCTTCTTCGATATAAGTATCACCATCACGCCAAAACAAAACACGGTCAGTAAAGCTAGAGTTTTTGGCGACTTGCCGGTTAGTTTCTGCATCAATCTGCGCCCGAATAGAACTATCGGTAAGATCGCCTCTGGCTTTTGCAATCAAGGCTTGCTCGCCCAATGTAGCAGCAGTAGCCGAGCCATCACCACCAAGCATAGCAATACGCACAGCTTGTGATGCTGCCAGATCCTGTGGCCTTTGCTCACCCGGACGCGGCGGGATAATATTATACTCAGGCGGTATTTCCCATTGCGCTTTGGTCAATACGCGAAATTCATCGGGACCAGCCTTAGACGAGCCAGTTGCTTGCGACATAGAAGCACAACCGCCAAGCACCAAACCAAATGCACTAATCATCAAAATAGTTGAAGTAACAATTTTCATACCGAAGTCTCTTTCTTGAATTTGCCCGATTTGTAGCCGGATTGCACCCCTTAGCCAAGCCCATCATACACGTTTTCGTCGAGGTTCCAAAACAATTGCTTCAATAAGGATTAAAACTGCACCAATACTGATCGACGCATCAGCAATATTAAACACCCAGATGAAATAAATATCGCTAAAATTGATAAAATCAACCACCATTCCATATTGTATACGGTCAATTAAATTACCAATCGCACCACCAATAATCATGCCAAGAGCAATGCTCAAGAACCGGTTATCGGCCTTTAACAACCAAAGCAACACCAAGACGATCACCAATAAAGCAAACAGCGACAATAACACCCGCCCTAACATGCCATCGGCAGCAAACATCCCAAAGCTAACCCCCCTGTTCCAAACAAAGGTCAAATCGACAATAGGCGACAACTCAAGATGACCATAAGGATATTCGCGTAATTTTAGCCCATACATAATCCAGTATTTGCTGATCTGATCGGCAATAATGATCACCGTAGACAACAGCAAAGCAAATGGGAAAAAATTGTTTAATTTCAAAGCCCGGTAGTTACCGACCTGATCGGCAATACTGCTCACCGCAGCTCGCAGCAAAAAAAATGGAGAAAGTTTATTCAAATTCATAATATTATTTTCTATTGTCCTTGTGCCAGATCCCACTCACGCACGGCTTTAGCATCGCGCGGGGTAATGTCTGGAAAATCAACATCGGCGGTTTTCGGATCAAAATATTTCCACGAACGAGCGCATTTAATCATACCAGCATCGGCAGCTTTGGAAAAAATAACTTTGATTTCGGTTTTCTGTTTTTCTGGTGTTTCCACAGTGAAAATTCGGCCATATGGATCGTCAAGGTCATCAACTTTAATATCAGAAATAAGAACAATTTTTGCACCACTAATGATGAAAATTTCCTCTAGAAACTCGTTAGCAGAGCCATCCGCTAAACGCGACACTGCCTGCTGGAAAGCTTCTTCGGTGACGTTGAAAGTCAATTTTGCTTCCAAAGAGGATCCTATTGCTTTTGCTGCACGAAAAAGTTCCAAGTCCAACGACGACGCTTGACGTAAAGTTCTTACCCATGCCCAATCTTCTGCCAGTTCATCATTTCGCCAACTTTCATCCACCGGCGCAAAGTCATGTAAATGCACGCTATCGGTTTCTGATGGAAAGCGGCTAAGCCAGGTTTCTTCGGTGGTAAAGGGAAGTATCGGCGCCAGCCATTTGACCACTGAGTGAAATACTTTGTCCATTACCCAAAGAGCGGCCTTGCGGCGCGGTTCATCAAGTGTATCGCAATACAAAGTATCTTTTCGTATATCAAAAAACAGTTGCGAAAGATCGGAATGACAAAAAGCAAACACTGCTCCGAACACGCCCTTAAAATCAAAGTTGGCATAACCATCACGAACTTGTTCGTCCAGCTCGCTCAAGCGGTGCAAGATCAACCTCTCCAATGACGGCATATCGGCAACATCCATGGCCGCACCAGCTTCATAGCCGTTTAATGCACCCAACATATAGCGCAAAGTATTGCGGATTTTACGGTAACTA
>JAKITZ010000188.1 GCA_021647805.1 Robiginitomaculum sp. | reverse complement strand
TACGCAGCACCTTAAGGTAAGGTGGCAGAAGAAGTCCGCCACGTAATATTTTTGGTGTTTTGCCGCAAAAGAAGTGACTAATCCATCAATTGCTGCATCAAGAATACATAACCCAAAGCCTCGCGCTTGGCAGCTTCTTCTAAATTAGCTGCTGCCGAATGTCCGCCATCAATATTCTCGTAATACAAAAACGGCTTGTCCAGATCGCCAAGCAAATGTCCCATCTTGCGGGCATGCGCCGGATGCACCCGATCATCTTTGGTTGAGGTCATCAAAAACATCAACGGATAATCTGTATCGGCATCAACATTGTGATATGGCGATATGGATTTCAAAAATGCACCTTCGTCTGGATCATCAGGATTACCATATTCACCCATCCAACTGGCACCAGCCAATAATTTGTGATATCGCATCATATCAAGCAATGGCACCTGAGACAAAACCGCATTCCACAGATCAGGGCGTTGTGTGTACATCACACCCATCAACAAACCACCATTGGAGCCACCGCGAATGCCTAAATGTTTTGGGTTGGTTAGCTTGTTATCTATAAGGTCTTCGGCCACAGCAATAAAGTCATCGTAAATCACTTGCCGCTTCATCTTTAGGCCGGCCTGATGCCAATTCGGGCCGAACTCGCCGCCGCCACGGATATTGGCCAGCACATAAGCACCGCCATTTTCCAGCCATAACTTGCCAAGCGTACCGGAATAAGTCGGCTGCATGCTCACCTGAAACCCGCCATAACCATAAAGCAAGGTCGGCGTAGTACCGTCCATTTTGGTATCTTTGTTGCGCACGACAAAATATGGAACTTTGGTACCGTCTTTGGAAGTCGCGGTTAATTGCTCGACCACCAAATTACTGGCATCAAAGCGTTCAGGAAGTGACTGTATCACCTTTGAAGTATTCTGCGGCACATTGACCATCATCAAGCTGTCTGGACGCAAGAAGCTTTCCATATTGGCAAAGATCACATCAGAATGAGCATTGGCCGAAGAAATGCTAATATTGCCATTTTCCGGTAAATCAAGCTGTGTTGCAGTCCAGCTTGAGCCATCAAATTTATAGCTAAACACCTTGCTGGCGACATTCTCCAACATGGCAACAATCAATGATGAACGAGTGACAGAAATACTATCCACTGATGATTTCTCATCAGGCATCACCACCTGATATACTTTGGAAATAATGCCGCTCTGCATAAATGATTTTAAATCAAACGAAACCACCACACCCTTTGGCCAGCTAATACCTTCATGGCTCCATTGCTCCTCAAGCGAAATAATAGCTTGGCCGGCAAATACACCGCGAAAGCTTGTTTTAGAAGGGACTGGTAATTTAACTGGCGAGCTATCTTCGGGTAAATACCACCAAGTTCTATCGTAAAATGTATCAGATTCTATGGCGAACATATAAGACTGCTCGTCAATCTCGACCCGCATTGGCCAGACAGCAACGTCGGTTTTATCTCCGCGCAACATTTCCTTGGCATCGGTTAATGGCGTTCCACGTTCCCATAACTTTAACACAAACGGATAACCGGAGGTTGTCATGGTATCATCGCCCCAATCGGTACCAACAAGCAACGTATCAGCATCAACCCAAGCAACACTGCCTTTGGCCTCGGGAATTTCAAATCCACCAGAAACAAATGACTTACTGGCAATATCAAATTCGCGGCGAACTGCCGCGTCTTTGCCACCACGAGACAGAGTAACCATGCAGCTCTCATAAGTCGGTGGCAGGCATGAGTTGCCTTTATAAACCCAGTTTTCTCCTTCGTCCTCGGACAGAGCACCAAAGTCAATCAGCACGTCCCAGTTCGGACTGCCCATCACATATTCACCCAAAGGCGCACGTCGCCACAAACCTTGGACATTCTCTGCATCTTGCCAGAAATTATAAACGAAACCGCCGCGATGACGACCATAAGTGATTTTGTCGGTCGCATTAACTACCGCTAGCGCATCTGCTTGTAATTTTGCAAACCTTGAATCAGCCTCCAGCTTTGTCAAAGTCCTGACGTTTTGCTCTCGAACCCAAGCAATCGGCTTTTCGCCTTCAACTTCTTCGAGCCATATACGGCTATCATCTGCTTGTTGTTTCATATCGGATTTGTCAGACATTGCAGTCATATCGCCCATGGCTTTTGTTTCTTTATCCATTGCTTGCTCATTTTCCACTGCTGGCTCGCAGGCAATTAAACCCAAAGCACCAATTGCAATAATCCAATTTTTCATAACATCCCCCAAATAAACTTTTACAGCAATTTCATCTATAACATTAAATTCGGGCTTGGGGTACAGCGCCATTTAGATTAAATAACATTTATGAAATTTTGGAAAATGAATGGTTGCGGCAATGAATTTGCCATTTTTGACGCAAGAGAACTTGGGCGACCACTGGTTCTTGATCGCGATAAAATCATAGCCATTAGCGATCCGGCAACAGGTGCCGGCTGTGATCAACTATTAGCCATTGAACAACCTGTTTCGCCAAACAGCGATGTCTTTATGCGGATATGGAATTCTAAAGGTAACGAGGTTGGCGCTTGTGGTAATGGCACAAGGTGTGTGGCATGGCTGATCATGGAAGAAACTGGCCGCGATAAAATTTTAATCGGCACCAAATCCGGAACGCTTATCGCCACCAGAGCTGGTGAATTTATGATAACCGTCGATATGGGTAAGCCAAAACTGGACTGGGAAGAAATACCACTTGAAGAGCGCATGGACACCAGAGGAATTGATCTGCAAATAGGGCCAATTGATGCGCCAGTTCTTGCACTGCCCGGTGCTGTCAATATGGGTAATCCGCATGCGGTGTTCTTTGTTGATGATGTCGAGCAAACCGCCGTTGAAACCTTGGGGCCGATGTTAGAGTTTCACCCGTTATTTCCAGAACAGGCCAATATTGGTTTTGCTGAAATTCGCTCAAAGACCGAAATTCGCCTGCGGGTTTGGGAACGCGAAGCCGGCCTGACCAAGGCTTGCGGTACCGGAGCTTGCGCTGCCTTGGTCGCCGCCAGTCGCCGTGGATTTACGGAACGCAAAGCCAAAGTCATCGTTGATGGCGGCGAGTTGATGATTGAGTGGCGCAAAAGTGATGATCACGTCTTGATGAGCGGACCGATAAAGATGGAATTTACCGGAGACGTACCGCTTTAAGCTACAACCCTAGAGAATTAGGCAACCGCCAATTCGTATTTTTCAGAATTCGCTCCGTTGATGGAAATTTTAGGGTAGTTTGAAACGGGTATTGACCATCTTGAGAAATCTTCCACTTGAAATTCTGTCTCGAATGCCAATTTTTCCACAACAAGTTGCCGTATTAAAATATCAGCTGTTTGATCAACGAGACACTCACCACGCTCCCAACGGCCAACAGTTTGAGTATCTTTACGCAGAATTTCAGCCATCTGCGCTTGGGTGAGACCCATTTCAGTTCGAAGAAATCTAATTTCTTTTCCACGTAATGCCATTTCTTGTGTCACAAGACAATAAGACAACAATCTATGCAGTCCCTTAATATTGGAAATTCTTACAATTCCTTCGCCTGAATCATCAGATACAACGGGCATATCAACAATAACAACATTGTCTAACCCGCAAGCTTTGTAGTGGTAATCTATTTTCTTGTTCATTTTTCATCCTTCCACATTACAGAAACAATCTTAAGGCATGATCCTTTACCGGGGATTACTATCGCCATTAGTGTTCTAGGGTCGCTATTTGGCGTTGTTCCTTCCATAGTATATTTAAAATGCTCTGGTCGAGTTGACTCTTTAGGATCGTCAAAAACAAAACCATTTTGTAGCAAGTACATAATATCACCTGCCAACAGATCCCGTTCCTCCAGTCTCTCTAGCGAATGCAATGTCCAGACCAGATCAAGGTCTTCAGCAGAGGCCTTTGCCCGAATACGTTCAGTAGCATCTGCAGGCGATCAAGCTGTCACTTTAATTTCCTTTTAGTTGCCACAGCACCTATCATGATGATAGATTGCGGCCAAGTTAAGGTTACTTAACCCGCCAAATTGGCGTATGCAACAAAAATATCGTAATAAGTGAGTCAATCCATTGCCTGTAGAGCCGTAAACTTGTTAGAACCGCCCCAAAGCACAATCAAATCAGGATCCAGAACCCATGCCTATCAATGTTGCCCTCATCGGCGCCACCGGCAATGTCGGACGAGAAATGCTAACCATTTTGGCCGAGCGTTTGTTTCCGCTTGAAAAACTACATGTTTTGGCTTCGCGCAAAAGCCTTGGCCGGGAGGTAAGTTTTGGTGACAGAACCCTAAAATGCGAGAACATTGAAACCTTTGACTTTACCAAGATCGATCTGGTTTTTATGGCCACATCCGGTGAAATGGCCAAACAATGGGCGCCGCGTATTGCCCGTGATGGCGCACTGGTTATTGATAACTCCTCTGCCTTTCGTATGGATGAGGGTGTGCCGCTTATTGTTCCCGAGGTGAACGCAGAAGCAGTAATGGGCGCACGAACAAAAAACATTATTGCCAACCCGAATTGCTCAACCATTCAAATGGTGGTGGCATTAAAGCCGATCCATGATCTGGTTGGAATTAAACGGGTCAATGTTGCCACTTACCAATCGGTTTCCGGCGCCGGCAAAGCTGCCATGGACGAATTATGGAACCAGACCCGTGGCTTGTTTGTCAATGATCCGGCAGAAAGACAAGTGTTCCATAAACAAATCGCCTTTAATGTTATTCCGCAAGTTGATGATTTTCTTGATGATGGCAGTGGCGACACTAAAGAAGAACAAAAAATGGTTCTTGAAACCGCAAAAATTCTTGATGCCAAAATTAAAGTCAATGTTACTTGTGTTCGGGTTCCGGTATTTTCCGGTCATTCG
>JAKITZ010000187.1 GCA_021647805.1 Robiginitomaculum sp. | reverse complement strand
AGAGTCGGCTCCGGCCATTCCAAAAGAAGAAGGTGAAACCATAACATTTACCGAAGTAATTGCCGCCCTGTTTCCGCCATTAGCACTGATATTTGCGGTTTTAGGCTCAATATTAAGCGGCATTGCCACGGCCACTGATGCTGCGGCTTTAGGCGCACTTGGCGCAACTTTATTGGCCGGGTATAGGGTGAATACCGGCAGCACAAAAAGCAAGATAATGGTATTGGCCGCCGCTGCTGCTTTAAGTGCCTTGCTAATCCTTAGCCAAATGGTTGATTTGCGCTTGGGACGTGACAGCAGTAGTTTATCGGAGCAATTTTCTATTATCCTTGCTTTTGGATTATTAGCGGTCATCATTATTGGTGTCGCCAGCGCGATTTTACGACTTTGGCCGTCAAGAATAGTTCATCAAGTTAGCCGCAGCACCGCACAAATATCATCGATGGTATTTGTGATTTTAATTGGTGCGACTTTATTCTCATTGGTGTTTCGCGGTCTTGGTGGTGATGAAACCGTAGCAGCGTTTCTTACCCAAAACGGCTTTGGCCCGACCGGTGCAGTTTTATTGGTAATGATATTGATGTTTGCGTTGGGATTCTTCTTGGATTTCATCGAAATTACTTTTGTCGTGGTACCGATTGTTGGGCCGATATTATTGCAAATGGGTATTGATCCGGTATGGTTAGGGGTAATGATGGCGATAAATTTACAAACCAGCTTTCTAACCCCGCCATTTGGCTTTGCATTATTTTACTTACGCGGAGTTGCCCCAAAACAAGTAACCACAATGCACATTTATCAAGGGGTTATACCTTTTGTTGGCATTCAAATTTTGGTTTTAATGCTGGTGGCATATTTCCCGCAACTCGCCACTTGGTTGCCAAGCGTGATTTACGGATAAAGAAATTAAAGAAAATACGGTAATATAGAACTTTGTTCGGTTTATTTTTACCTTTTCCCGCTACTGGTTGCATATCAATTTGTCGGGATGTCCAAAATGAGCAACAGTTTAACTACGAAGCAGCTATATCTTGAAATGCAACGAGCAGCCAAAGGCCGCAATGACGGCCGCAAAAGCCGGATTATACTTTCTTTCGCTTTGGCAGCCATGGCCGCACCGTCAATCCCCATGATATACATTCTAAGCTGGCTAGCTTTTGTGTCATTCACTACACTTGCGGATGCCTATATATTCAAGCGCATTGGTAAAATGGACGAACTAAACATTTCGCCGCAAAGAGCCAAAATTATGGCAATAATGACTATTGGCGCATCGACCACAGCCTTTAGCTTAATTGGTATAATAATGTGGCAATTAGGTGGGTTTCCCGGTAAAATATACGCTGTAATGTTGTTTGGCGGATCATTAGTTCACTCTAGTGTTTTTCTATCCCAAGCAAAGTCTTTGTACTTCACCTCGATTACTCCGTTTATTATTCCGATGATTGCCCTGCCTATCTATTCTTATTTCGGTACTAATTCGATGAGTTTTGGTAATCTAATTACTCTACTCGGCTCTTCAGCATTATTTTTCGTCGCCACGAATAAAGCCTATTCATGGGTGCAAAATGTTATATTGGAGCATCGAGAAGCACAACAAACAGCAATAGAAGAAAAAGAAAAGTCACAAACCACCGCCGCCCATCTTACCGCAATGCATCAGGCGTTAAATGAGCATGCTTTGGTCTCCAAAAGTGACCCTGCCGGTTACCTGATTTCTGCTAATGACGCTTATTGCAAAAAAACGGGTTACGCCCGCGAAGAATTAATTGGCAAACATCTGACAATAGTTGATTCCGGGTATCACCCGCTTGAGTTTTTTGAAGAAATGGCTGTAGTTCTAAAACAGGGAAAAGTTTGGTCAGGAGTTATTCAAAGCCAAGCAAAGGACGGTAGTTTATTTTGGGGTGACACCACCATATCCCCTATTAAAAACGGCGATGGAAAAATAATCGAGTGCATCTCTATTCGTCGTGATATTACCGATATGTTAGAAGCACGTGAAGAAGCCGATCGCGCCAACCAAGCAAAATCAGAGTTTTTGGCCATGATGAGCCATGAGTTACGCACACCGATGAATGCAATTCTTGGCATGGCGCAGCTATTAAAGGCTACTGAATTAAATGAATTGCAACGGGATTACATCACTTCGGTTACTGATGGTGGTGAAATGCTGATGACCGTTTTGAACGATATTCTTGACCTGTCTAAAATCGAAGCTGGCAAATTGCAAATAGAAACAATCAATGTTGATGTCCGCCATGCTGTTGACCGGTTGGAGCGTCTTTGGGAACCAAATGCCAAAGATAAAGGTATTGGTTTTGTCTGTGAAATTGACGATAATGTCCCATCGGTAATTCGTGGTGATATTACTCGCATAAGACAAGTGATCTATAATTTATTATCCAACGCAGTGAAATTCACCTCAAAAGGCGAAGTGAAATTACAGGTTTCTTCGGAAGAAACCAGCCAAGACCGCGCAAAAATATCATTTGCAATTAGTGACACCGGAGTTGGGATTAGCCAAGAAGCTATATCTCGATTATTCACATCGTTTGAACAAGCAGATAAGTCTGTCTCTCGCAAATTTGGTGGCACCGGCCTTGGGCTTGCAATTTCCAAGAAGCTTGCTGAATTGATGGGCGGTAATATTTCCGTAGAATCCACTCTTGGCGAAGGAACATGTTTTACCTTTTCTGTTGAAGCTGAAACCATCTCCTGTGTGACTTGGGATAAAGATAAGCAACCCGAAACAGTCGAAACCAAGGCCAGAGTTAAAGGCAAAGCTAAAAAACTTCGCATATTAGCTGCCGAAGACAATGCTCTAAACCAAAAAGTATTAACCGCATTCTTAAAACCATTGGGACATGAACTGGTTATTGCCAATGACGGTGTTGAAGCATTAGAGCAATTAGCAACAGAACATTATGATTTGATCCTAATGGATATTCAAATGCCTCGCAAAGACGGGCTTACAACCACCAAGGAGTTACGAGCATCAGATGGGCCAAACGCCAACACTCCGATCATTGCCATGACTGCAAATGCTATGCACGGTGATCGCGAGGAATGTTTGGAAATTGGTATGAATGATTACGTGCCAAAACCGATTGATGCGCGTGTGTTGTTTACGGCGATAGCTAAAGCAACGGCAAAACAAACCTGCGGAACCAATTGCTCGATGAACGAGAGCAAGCAGCAAAAAACTGCAAATGCATCATAAAAAATAATAACCCAAATAAAAAACGCCCCGAATTGCTTCGAGGCGTTTTTCGTTTAATTTAAGTATCTGCTTATTTAAGTGGCTAAGATCGCCAATAACAGCAAAGCAACAATATTGGTAATCTTGATCATCGGATTAACCGCAGGGCCTGCTGTGTCCTTGTATGGATCGCCAACAGTATCACCAGTGATAGAGGCTTTATGAGCTTCTGAACCCTTACCGCCATGCGCGCCATCTTCGATGTATTTTTTGGCATTATCCCAAGCACCACCACCGGCAGTCATTGAAATGGCAACGAATAATCCGTTGACAATAACACCTAACAACATCGCGCCTAATGCAGCCAAGGCCTGTTCCTGTCCGGCAAAAGCATTGACTACAAAATAAAGAACGATTGGCGAAAGTACCGGCAACATTGACGGAATGATCATTTCCTTGATCGCTGATTTGGTCAAAATGTCGACAGCTTTGCCGTAATCAGGCTTATTCTTGTATTCCATAATTCCGGGAATTTCACGGAATTGACGACGCACTTCAGCAACTACAGCTTCTGCCGCACGGCCAACAGCCATCATTGAAAGACCGCCAAACAAATATGGTAAAAGACCACCAAACAACAAACCAGCAATCACATATGGGTTTTCCAATGAGAAATTCGGCTCAATGTGCAATAAATGCTTCACGTCCTCTGTGTAGGCCGCAAACAGCACCAAAGCGCCAAGACCAGCAGAACCAATGGCATAACCCTTGGTAACGGCCTTAGTCGTGTTGCCTACCGCATCAAGCGTGTCTGTGGTTTTACGCACATCTTCTGGCAGACCAGCCATTTCGGCAATACCGCCAGCATTATCAGTTACCGGACCAAATGCGTCCAGTGCAACAATAAATCCAGCAAGCGCCAACATTGTTGTAACCGCAATCGCAATACCAAATATACCAGCAAAAGCATAAGTGCTTAAGATAGAGGCAATGATAATCAAGGCCGGAAGAGCGGTCGATTCAAGCGAAACCGCAAGGCCTTGGATAACATTAGTACCATGACCAGATTCAGAAGCTTTGGCTATTGAACGCACCGGGCGATATTTGGTACTGGTGTAGTATTCAGTAACCCAAACAATCAATGCGGTCACAACAAGACCAACAAGACCAGAATAAAACAAATCCATTCCAGTAAAGTCAGTGCCTTCAACTGCACCCATGCCATTTGGCAAGATTTTGCCAATTACGAAATAAATCGCGACAATTGACAATGCACCAGAAGCAATAAGGCCTTTGTACAGTGCGCCCATTACGTTTTCACTGTTTTTGCCCAACCGAACAAAGAACGTACCGATGATCGAAGTAATAATACAAACGCCAGCAATCGCCAACGGTAACAACATCATCTTGGATTGTAACTCGCCAGTAAAATAGATCGAGGCCAGCACCATGGTCGCAACAATAGTAACCGCATAAGTTTCGAACAAATCAGCAGCCATGCCGGCACAATCACCAACATTATCGCCAACATTATCAGCAATAGTTGCTGGGTTTCTAGGATCATCTTCAGGAATACCTGCTTCGATTTTACCAACCAGATCGCCACCAACATCAGCACCTTTGGTAAAGATACCGCCGCCAAGACGAGCAAAGATTGAAATCAGCGAAACACCAAAGCCCAACG
>JAKITZ010000186.1 GCA_021647805.1 Robiginitomaculum sp. | reverse complement strand
AGCCGTATCGATTTTGGAGCAAAGGCTTGCGCATTGATTGGCTAAAGGCTGCCTATAGCAAAACATTGGATATAGTTATCGCCAAACCGCTTCTTGGCATTGGCTTTAGTGCCATTATACCCATTACCGGTTTTGTTGTGGCAAGTAGCTTGCCAATGCAATTTTTCCCGCCCGTTGATCGCGATATGTTTCAAGTACAGCTGACAATGTCTGCGGATAGTTCGTTAGAAAACACCAGATCACACGCCGAAGAAATAGGCGAATTTCTAGCCGCTGAACCCGGTATCGAAAGCATCACTTGGGTGATGGGAAGCGCCGCGCCAAAAGTTTTCTACAATGTATTTTCTTCAGCAGCCGTTACTACCAACTTGGCCAACGGGTTTGTTAAAACTAGATCACCTGAAGACACTCATCGAATTGTAATTAAAATGCAGCCTTTATTGCGAGCAAAATTCCCTGATTCTAGAATTTTAGCTTTGCCATTTGAACAAGGCCCGCCAGCAAATGCCCCGGTTGAATACCGCCTTAAAGGGCCTAACTTTGCGGAACTTGATCGACTTGGGCAAGAAATGCGAGCAATTCTGGCAACGACGCCTGGCGTTACCTACACTAAATCAGAATTGCAAATGGGTCAGGTAGTGGCTTCCTTAGAAACTGACGAAACAGCCTCCAGACGCGCCGGAATGCCTCTAACTACATTAGCTACTAGATTGAACGTCTGGTTTGAAGGAGTGTCCGCAGGTAGCGTACAAGAAGGTCTTGAGCGAATACCAGTGCGGATACAAGTTGCCCCAGAGCAAAGAGCCGATCTGAACAGCGCTCTTTCAATGCCAATAACCTCAAGCAATGGAACAACAATACCTGCCGCATTAGGACAAATGAAGTTGATCCCGAAAATTGCTTTAATTCCGCACCAAGATGGGGAGCGTTATAATGGTATTTTGGCCTATCTGGAGCCATTTACTTTGCCGTCAACAGTTGCTGCGGACTTTGAACAACGATTAGCAGAATCTAGTTTTTCCTTACCGCACGGATATACAATGGGTGTTGGCGGCGACGCTGAAAACCAAGGTGATGCTATTGGCAGCTTATTAGCGACTGCATTACCTTTGATAATATTGATGATTGGCGCAATAGTCTTAGCTTTCAATTCATTTTCTTATGCCGGTATCATTGGCGGCAGTGGTATCTTATCAATTGGCTTGGCCTTGTTTTCAATTTGGTTATTCGGTGAAAGCATGGGTTTTATGGGCATTGTCGGCGTTATGGGTCTGGTTGGGTTATCGATCAATGGCAGTATTGTTGTTTTGACCGCTCTAAAGTCTAATGAAGCAGCAAAAACTGGCGATCCAATTGCCACCCGTGAAACCATTATTGATGCCACAAGGCACATTCTTGCGACCACCTTAACCACCATTGGCGGCTTTATTCCATTATTGGCATTCGGAGACAGTTTCTGGGGGCCGTTAGCGGTTGCTATTGCAGGAGGTGTTACTGGATCAGCTATTCTTGCGCTAATTTTTGCGCCCGCAGCCTTTGTACTTTTGGCTAAGGTGCGGGTTATACACAAACGTAGAATAGCCATCATAGAAGGCAAGAAGCACCTTGCCTTACAAAGAATTAAGTCAGCTTTTAACGTTAAGTAACTGGAAATATCGACAGTATTACCTATATTCAATTTCACAAAGGGTTTGTGCAAGGAGTTCGCAAATGAGCAATGTAGTTGATATATCGAATCGCGGAGTAGAAAATAACCTCTGGTCAGAATTACGAATGGAGGCTGCAAGTGTAGTTGCCACCGAGCCGGGTTTGGCCTCTATGTTACATGCAGTAATTCTCAATCATGAGAGCCTAAGCGATAGTCTGGCATATTTGTTGGCTAGTAAAATCGGTGTCGACAGCATGAAACCAATGCAAATCCATGAGATTTGCATTCAGGCATTTAATGCTGAACCAAAGATACTTGAACAGGTTGTTGCTGATGCAACGGCGATTATTACTAGAGATCCGGCTGCTAAAAGCTATTTACAGCCATTCTTGTTCTTCAAAGGTTTTTTAGCGTTACAAGCCCACCGGGTTGCGCATTATCTATGGAATGATGACCGGCACACAATGGCTTATTTTTTCCAATCGCGCATTTCCGAACTGCTTGCAATTGATATACACCCGGCAGCCAAAATCGGCTCTGGTATCATGTTTGACCACGCAACCAATATAGTGATCGGCGAAACTGCGGTTATCGGCAACGAAGTCTCAATTCTGCACGACGTTACTCTTGGTGGCACTGGTGCTGCGGAAACTGACCGCCACCCGAAAGTAGGAAAAGGCGTACTGATCGGCGCTGGAGCCAAAGTTTTAGGGGATATAAATATCGGAGATTTTGCCCGTATTGCCGCCGGATCTGTGGTCTTAAAGGACGTTCCAAGCCGTTGTACTGTTGCCGGGGTTCCAGCTAAACCAATTGCGGGAAAATGTTGCCCGGAACCGGCAAAAAGTATGAACCATGTTATAGATGCCGATTGAACCATTGTCTTTGAATGTTTAATCTACCTACAAGATGATTCTCAAATAAAGGTTTGGAGAAAAGAATGATAAATTCAGAAATTGATAAACTCACCGCCCACCTGCAAAAACGACTAAACCCCGGCATTTCCCTTCGCCGTCGAGGGAATAAAGATGATTCCGTTGAAGTATATATCGGCGAGGAATTTCTTGGAGTTCTGTTCAAAGACGATGAAGACCCCAGTGATATTTCTTACAATCTGGATATTGCAATTCTGTCGATAGATCTGGAATAGACAGTGCCTATTTACTCTCTTGGAGACAGTAAACCGGTACTGCCAGATAATGGCAAATACTGGATTGCTCCTGATGCTCAGGTAATTGGTAAGGTTACTTTATTAGAAAACGCTTCATTATGGTTTGGCGTTGTCGCCAGAGGCGATATGGATCGTCTAACCATTGGTAAGAACTCCAATATTCAAGATGGGACTGTTTTGCATTCCGATGCCGGCTTTCCCATGACCGTCGGCAACGGTGTAACGGTTGGCCATAAGGCCATGTTACATGGCTGCACAATAGGTGATAACTCTTTGATCGGGATTGGCTCTACGATTTTGAACGGCGCAGTTATCGGTAAGAACTGCCTCATCGGCGCTCACGCGCTAATTACCGAAGGCAAGCAAATCCCGGACAACTCTATGGTAGTTGGTGCGCCGGGAAGAATAATCCGAAAAGTAGATGATGAAATGGCCGAAATGCTCAAAGCTTCGGCAGATCATTATATAGAAAATTGGCGAAATTACCAAAAGAACTTGCGGCAATTATGAAAACGGCGGGTGATAAACCCGCCGCCTTCATTTTGTTGATCAAAAATAGTTGATTAACTGCACAGCTCCGGTTTCGACATATTGCCTAGAATAGTCATCCCAGCAAACCGTTACCCTGATGCTTGCTTGGCGGCGACCAAAATTGCCACGTCTGTTTTCTAGGTAACACGAATTAATGGCATAACCACCATAAGATCCATTGGTAGTATTGCTATACAATGAGAAACCGCGATCAAGATAACGTGTGTTCCAGTTCAAGCCATAGCTTTGGTGATATGGATCTGTACAATAGACGTTACTGTGTCCAATATGACCATATCCTAAACGATAATTGCTACGTGTCCGATAACCCCAGCGACTATCGCCATACCACCAAGGGTACAAATCATAACTTGACTGATAATAATTCCCGCCAAGGAATGAGAGGTGACCGGCGCGACCATAATTACGGCCATATCCGAAACCATAACGACTACCATAATTGCCATAACCAGTGGTACCAAAACTAAACAAAAGGTTTAGATTGCTACGGTGCGGACGACCGGAGTAATAACGAGAATTAGACCTGCGATGCCCCCTAGCGTGATCCCTGTTACGACGGTGATCCCTAGCGTGATCCCTGTTACGACGGTGATCTCTAGCGTGATCACGGTTACGATCTCTTGAACGATCGCGATTACGTCCGTTTCCAGCATGATCCCTATTGCGGTTACGATCTCTTGAACGATCGCGATTACGTCCGTTTCCAGCATGATCCCTATTGCGGTTACGATCCCTTGAACGATCGCGATTACGACCGTTTCCGGCGTGATCCCGGTTGCGGTTACGATCCCTTGAACGGTCACGGTTTCTATGATTACGACCACTCTCATCAGGAATCACTGGATTATAACCAATTATTGGCGCATCGCCCCCAGCCATTCTAGGCTGTCTGTTACGATCAGAATGTGATCGTTGGCGTGGCGCTGGTTGAGATCGTTGCTGTTCGCGTTGCTGCTGACGTTGTTGTTGGCGTTGGCGGCTTTCACTTCGGCGCTCTCTGTTGGCTTCACGCTTTGCCGCATTACGATCACTTTCTGGAAAAGCGATCGAAGCCTCACTACGAATATTGGGATTAGCAAAAGCTGTACTTGGGATTAAAACTCCGGCTACTAGCAAACTGGCTCCGGCTAAATACAAGGTACGCATGATATGTCTCCTTAATTCATGTAATAACCCGTTAACATTAAGTGTTGCAATCTGAAGCTAAGCTGAACAAACGGTTCAGAGGAAAGTTTATCATGAAAAACAACCATAATGCGATCGATTTACAGCATTTGAACCAATACACTGGCGGCGATCTTGAACTAGAGCAAGAAATATATGGCTTGTTCAAGGAACAGGTTCGTATCTGGTTACGACTATTGCCGATGGCGACAAAGAGGGTTGGGCCTCTGCAGCTCATTCACTTAAAGGCAGCGCCCGTGGAATAGGCGCGCACTCATTGGCTACGGCTTGCGAAGCGGCAGAGGCGGTGATTATGTCAGGAACCACTGAAAGATCAGTAGCGGCTCAAGAAGTCCGCGCGAAAGTCG
>JAKITZ010000185.1 GCA_021647805.1 Robiginitomaculum sp. | reverse complement strand
CCATCTGGCAATGAGCTGGCAATCTGGACAAAAGCTTAAGCGCAACATTTCCATTGTGTCAGATCAAACCAATAGATTCTAACTCTACGTTTTCCAAGTAGGTTTTTCTACTTCCATAAATTTCATTGACTTACGTTAACAATCCATATATCCATGGATTATGCAAATGACAAATAATATTACTGCGCTTTCTGCTATTGCCCATGAGGGACGGCTGATTTTGTTCCGGTTGCTGGTTAAAGCCGGAGACGATGGTTTGCCAGCCGGCGAGCTCTCAAGGTTGGCAAAAGTGAATATAACAACTTCTTCGGCGCAGTTATCCGTATTGGCAAACGCCAAATTAGTAACAACCGATCGCGTTGGGCGCTCAATAATTTATCGCGCAAATTACAAAACTATAAGTAATTTGCTTGGCTTTCTTATGGCTGATTGCTGCTTGGGTAGGGAAGAAGTGCTGCGCCCATTACAAGGAATAACATCGTGTTGCGCCGATGATACATACAAAAAGGAGAGATTAAAATGAATAGGTTTCATGTAAATATAACAGTTACTGATGTTAAAAAATCAGTTGAATTTTATTCGAATTTGTTCGGACAATCGCCAAGCGTTAGCAAAGCCGATTATGCTAAATGGATGTTAGACGATCCGGCGGTAAATTTTGCTATTGGTACTGCTTGTGGTGATATTAACCTCGGTATTTCGCATTTAGGAATTCAGGCTGATAGCGCAACGGGCTTACAAAGAATTGCTGATCGTCTTAAGGCGGCAAATCAAACAACAGTGGATCAACAAGCTACCACTTGTTGTTATGCGGTATCGGACAAGACATGGGTGCAAGATCCAAATGGCGTTAATTGGGAGACATTTTACACTCATGATACGGCAACCGAATATGGAGAAGACGAAGCACGACTGGAATTAGAAGCCGTGTTAAATACTAAGAGGTCTTGCTGTTAGCGGCGACCAAACAGCCGCTCAATATCAGCAAGTTTCAGTTCCACATAGGTAGGTCTGCCGTGGTTGCATTGTCCCGAATGCGGTGTGGCCTCCATTTGTCGTAACAGTGCATTCATCTCGTCGCCATTAAGCCGCCTTCCGGCTCTAACCGATCCGTGACAGGCCATAGTAGAACAGACATCTTCGAGTTTTTCGCTTAAAGAATGAGCCGCATCAAATTGCAACAGGTCTTCGGCCAGATCACGAATTAATTGGCTGGTGTTCATTTGCCCTAATAAGGCCGGAGTTGCTCGCACTGCTACTGCGCCATTGCCAAATGACTCGATCACCAGACCCAGTTTTTCCAGCTCAGATGATCTTGCCAATAACCTAACGGCTGCGTCTTCTTCTAATTCGATTATATCTGGGATTAACAGGTTTTGCGAGGTCACTCCGTCCCGGGACAAAGCCTGTTTCATCTGCTCATAAACCAGGCGTTCATGGGCTGCATGTTGATCAACAATTACAATGCCATCATTGGTTTGGGCGATGATATAGGTTTCGTGCAATTGCGCTCTTGCTGCACCAAGCGGCATATCGCTAATTACTGTTCCATCTTCAAGTGTTTGATCTTGCGGTGAATATTCGTGCTTGGCCGTAAGACTTGCAAAATCTGAATTGACTGGATTTTCGGCAAAACTTGTCTGAGTTGGTAGTGTTTGTTGCCAGTTTCCTCGGGGCTGGCCACGAAATGCCGGCATGTTTGGGGCTTGCATTTTACCCAAAGCATACCCTGCCGTTTCGCTTGAGGCACGATGCCCGGCATTGGCAAGTCCATGGCGTAATGCACCAACAATAAGACCGCGTACTAACCCCGGATCACGAAAGCGCACTTCGGTTTTTGCCGGATGAACATTAACGTCGACAAGGTGCGGATCAAGATCGACAAACAACGCCAATACCGGGTGACGGTCACGCGCTAGAAAGTCACGATAGGCACCACGTACCGCGCCGTGTAATAATTTGTCGCGCACCGGACGACCATTAACGAACATATATTGATTTCTGCCTGAGGACTGATGAAATGTTGGCAGGCCGGCAAATCCGTTAATATTGATCCCCTCGCGACTATGATCCAGCATGATCGAATTTTCGCCAAAACCTTTGCCCAAAACGTCTGATAATCGTTGCAAGCCGGCTTTTTCCCCTGAATAAGCCGGATAAGAGAAGCTTTTGCGGCCATTACTTAGCAAGGAAAATCCGACATCAGGCCGCGCCATGGCCAAGCGTTTTAACACGTCGGTTATCGCCATGTTTTCGGATCGCTCGGTTTTTAGGAATTTTAGCCGCGCCGGAACTGCATAGAACAAATCGCTAATTTCGATACGGGTTCCATTGTGGCCAAATGGCGGGCAGGGCTTTGCGGTGGAAATTTTTCCGCCATCCACCCGCAATTCCCAACACTCACCATTTTCACTTTGCGAGCGTATTTGCATACGCGCCACTGATCCGATACTGGGCAGGGCTTCGCCGCGAAATCCCATGGTCGAGATCGCCAGTAAATCCCATTTGCCATCATCACAGGCACGTAGTTTCGAGGTCGCGTGACGTTCCACTGCCAGTTTAATCTCGTCGACCGACATGCCGTGGCCGTTGTCTTGGATCACAATTCTGGCTTTGCCGCCTTCTTCCACTGCTATGTCAATTTGCGTAGCATCGGCATCGAGGGCGTTTTCTACTAATTCCTTAACCACACTGGCCGGACGTTCGACGACCTCGCCAGCGGCGATCTGATTTATGGTTTCGGTTGGTAGTTTATGGATTCGCGACATGGTTAAGTTGTGGCTGGCGATATAGTTCAGGTCAAGATATTTGACATAAGTGTGTCTTGTATGATGTGGCTTTAAGCTTATGGTATTGTGTCCTAACAAGAAAGAAGTGAGCAATATGCAGATAAGCAATCTTGAAAGTATTCCCGGAACCAAGATCATCAAACACTTGGGCATGGTGCAAGGAAACACGGTGCGCGCCAAGCATGTTGGCAGAGATATTTTGGCCGGTTTGAAAAACATCATTGGAGGCGAGCTGCACGCTTATACTGAGCTACTTACCGAATCTAGGCAACAAAGCACTGATCGGATGATTGCGCAGGCAACAGCTATGGGGGCAAATGCCGTGTTAAATGTACGGTTTTCTACTTCTTCGGTTAGCGCTGGCGCATCGGAAATTTATGTTTATGGGACTGCTGTTGTGGTTGAAACCGAATGATTTTCTCATTCATTATTCCTATAAGCCTTGTATTATTAGGCTTTATTGTTGGCCGGATCAACGAAGCCAGACATTTTGCCGATCTGGAAGAGCGCGAAGATAGTTTCAAGCACGTTGTTTTATCTGACCTTAAAACCATACCCGAAGGAATGAACCGCTCGCAATTTGTATCGGGAAGCGTGGTTATTTCGATTGATTATTACAAACGAATTATTGCCAGCATACGAATGTTTTTTGGTGGCGAAGTCGCCAGCTATCAAAGCTTATTGACCAGAGCGCGCCGTGAAGCAATTTTGCGAATGATTGATGAAGCTGATGATTATGACTCAAAATATATTGCCAATATTCGCATAGAAACCTCTAAGGTTTTTGAAAACGACGAAGGTATCGGATCACTTGAGGTTTATGCTTACGGCACGGCTTTAAGTTAGGCTTGATTGCTAAATATTTGCGTTTTCGCCGCTAAAATAAAAGCTACCAGTAATTTTGCGATTTTGCCCAGCGGATAGTTAGCCAAGGGGCTCGGCAAATGAGTAATTGTTGTTATCGCAACTATGCGTGACAATTATCAACAAAACCCATGTTTCATTGAGTTTAGCATATATTCACAATGTCAAACAGCCGCAAGTGAGCGAATTAGAGACACCTGCAAGACCATTATAGCAAGCATGATTGTTACGGGTATTCTTGCAACTTATCCCCGATGTTTAAGTGCTACTAAGGGGCAATGAGTGCTAAACCTTTGCCAATTAACCCTTAAGGTAAGGGCTGTCTTTGCCAATGATTGCTAATTAAGGGTCAAGTAGGAATGGTCACGTGACCCTTGTTCACCCTTTTTTTGTCTCATAGCAAACCACCAAAACGCCGCCATACTCCGACTTGTTCGGGGTATCCAGAGATAGGTAAACTGAATCATCCGAATAAATCGGCGATGATGTTAGGTGGTTGGATCAACCTCTTCACTTCGCTGTCATTCTCGTCATTCCGGCGTAGGCAGCAAGCCAGCCACTAATGTTAATCGCAGCAAGAGCGATCAGTAATTTACATCACTCCCCTTGGTGCAGTCTAAACGTTGAACCTGAATAACATTACGTCGCCGTCTTGGACTATGTAGGTTTTTCCCTCGGAGCGCATTTTGCCTTGATCGCGGGCAATAACATCACCGCCACAAGCGATGAAATCGTCATAGGCTATTGTTTCGGCGCGAATGAAGCCTTTTTCAAAGTCGCCATGAATTACACCGGCAGCTTGTGGAGCGGTATCGCCTTTATGGATCGTCCAAGCTCTGGTTTCCTTGGGGCCGGTGGTGAAATAAGTTTGCAAGCCAAGCAGGTTAAAACCCGAATGGATCAACCGGTTTAATCCCGGCTCTTTTAGTTCTAAATCCGCTAAATAATCATCGCGCTCTTCGGCATCTAACATTGCAAGTTCAGCTTCTATTTGCGCCGAAATGACCACCGCTTCGGCTCCCTCGCCAGCGGCATCCAAGCCAAGCTACTCAGCACCGTCTCCGGCACCTTCACAATCAACTTACTCAGCGCCTGAACCGGAAAGACCTAGCTATTCCGCCCCAGCCCCGAAGCCAGCAAGGCCAAGCTATTCTGCGCCAGAACCGGCCCCAGCTCCGGCAAGGCCAAGTTATTCAGCCCCATCAAGGCCAAGTTATTCTGCGCCAGAACCATCTCAGCCAAACTATTCTTCACCAACACCATCCAGGCCAAGCCATTCACAGCCAGCCCCTGAGCCAGCAAGTTCTTCCAGACCTAGCT
>JAKITZ010000184.1 GCA_021647805.1 Robiginitomaculum sp. | reverse complement strand
AACCGCCCATCGAAATACTCCAAAGCGGCAGCATAACCGGTAACATCACGACGATGGCCATACAGCATATCAAAATCAACAAAATTGGTGAAAATGAACGCTCCGTCTTTGGCTGTTTTTAACTCGGCCAATGTTGCATCCATAAGACCGTCCAGACCATAAGCGCTAACCTTACGATCAATACCTCGTCCGGCAAAAATGTCCGAGATTTTACCAACGGATATCATCTCGCCATTGCTATTCGAAACCTGATCAAGCAAAGTTTCGCTAACCGGCGGAACAGCTATATCCCGGCGGTTATTAGTTCGGGTAAAATCACTGGAATTATTGCCGTCAAATGGCCTGGCAATCACCCTGCCAATATTGTAAGGATCAACTAATTTTCTGGCTATTGCACACAGATCATACAGCAGAGCAAGGCCAAATGATTGCTCATGAGCAGCAATCTGAAACACCGAATCCGCTGAAGTATAAACAATAGGTTTCCCTGATTTTATGTGCTGCTCACCAAGTTCTGTAATGATATCAGTACCCGAAGCATGACAGTTTCCAAGAAAACCGGGTACACCAGATAAAGCTTTAAGTTCTTCGAGTAACTCATTGGGAAATGTATCTTTTTTCTCCCTAAAGTAACCCCATTCAAACAATACCGGCGCACCCATAGCCTCCCAATGACCGCTTGGTGTATCCTTGCCTTTGCTTTGCTGTTCGCAAAACCCGTAAGCACCAATGATCTTATCACTTGTCCCCAACCCCGGCGCATAACGTCCGGTGGCTCCGGCATTGGCCGCGCCCAACCCTAGTTCCAGCAAATTAGGAATATGTAAAAGCCCTGAACGCCCTCCGGTTTGATCGCATTTACCCGCGGCACAATGATCGGCAATATGCCCCAAAGTATCACCACCGGCATCACCAAAGCTGCTCGCATCAGGCGCTGCACCAATGCCTAATGAATCCAGCTCGCAAACGATCAAGCGTTTCATTGCGTCGGCACTTCAATGCGGCTAATCACCGCCTGTAACAGCTCTGGTTTATCGCCAATACTGATTGCTTGTTCGATGTTTGCTTGCGCGATTTGCGCCGCCTCTTCAGAAACCGCATGAATGGTACACAATTCATCACCAATAGATAACTCATCGCCTAATGATGGTAATCCGCTAAGACCAACACTAAAGTCAAGCTCATCGCTAGCTACGCGCCGGCCACCGCCAAGTTCAACCACGCAAAGACCAATATCACGGGTCGCTATCTTGCTGACCCAACCGCCGGTTTGCACTTTTACAACGCGGCGGACTTTGGCGGCAGGTAGATAACTATCCATATTTTGCGTGAAATCAGCGGCTCCGCCCAATTCAGTAACCATTTTGGCGAAAACCTCCAAAGCGCTGCCGTCTTGTAGCTTTGCGGTTACTTTTTGCAGGGCTTGCGTTGAGTTTTCACACAAACCTCCAAGCACCAACATTTCCGCAGCCAAAGACAATGTTACCTGTTCAAGTCTGGCATCACGATGAGTACCGCTTAGAAACTCGACCGCATTTCTTACTTCCAATGAATTACCTGCGGCGCTGGCCAATGGTTGATCCATATCGGTGATCAAGGCACTGGTACGAAGACCACAAGCATTGGCGGTTTCCACCAAATTTTGCGCAAGGTCTTTTGCCATGCCCATCGAAGCAGCAAATGCGCCAGAGCCTGTTTTTACGTCCAGCACCAAACCACCAAGACCGGCGCTTAGTTTCTTTGACAAGATACTGGCGACAATCAACGGAATTGATTCAACCGTTGCCGTGATATCTCTGGTCGCATACATCCGCCGATCCGCCGGAGCCAGATCATCTGTTTGGCCGATGATCGCGCAACCGGTATTGGCAATGACACGGCGTAATTTGTCCATTTCCGGGGTTGAAACATAACCGGGGATCGAATCCAGTTTATCTAAAGTGCCACCAGTATGACCAAGACCACGTCCGGAAATCATCGGCACAAAACCACCACACGCCGCCACAATCGGTGCCAGCATTAGCGACACATTATCACCAACTCCACCGGTAGAATGTTTGTCTAACACGGGTCCTTTATCGCCTAGCTCTGACCAGTCAAGAACAGTCCCCGAATTGGCCATAGCCTTAGTCAAAGCGATGAATTCTTCGCGCTGCATACCATTTAAGAACACAGCCATTGCCAAAGCAGCGATCTGCCCTTCGGATACGGAATTATTGGTAACTCCAGTAATAAATTCTTCGATTTGTGATTGCGATAACACTCCGCCATCACGTTTGATGCGGATAATTTCTTGCGCTAACATTTGCCTAATCTCCGTAAGGAAGCCATATATTCTTGACCTGCGTGCACTCACGCAAAAACTGTTTTCCCTCGCCAGTCACTGGTGAAACCCAATCCCGCGAGTTGCCATTATTAACCCAAGTACGCTTGAGATTACCAATCGACAAAACTTCTACATCTTTGCTGCCTTGCTTTGAGCCAAAATACCACAAACCATCAATTTGATCATGCTCTGCAAGAACTTTTGCCAGAGCTTCGCGCTCACCAGTAATGATATTTATTGCACCGGCAGGAACATCGGAAGTTTCCAGTAAACTATAAAGATCAGTACCCAATAATGGATAACGCATTGATGGTATTAGTACAGAACAATTACCCATCGCCATTACCGGCGCAAACAATGAAACCATCGACAATAAAGGCATTTCATCAGGACAAACAACTCCCATCACCCCTAATGGCTCATTTACCGCCAGAGCCACGTTTCTTGATGGCGGAGTATGCACAAGTCCGTCAAATTTATCTGCCCATGCCGCATTGGCGAACAATCGGGCTATTGATAATTCAACTTCACGTTTTGCTTGGCTTTTGGTTGCGCCAGTGGATTGCTGTAATCTTGCAGCAAATTCAGTCGATCGGCTATCAAGGTTTTCAGCCATAAAATACAATATTTGCGCCCGGTTATAGGCGGTTCTATTGCTAAACCCTGCGCTTGATTTATATGCAGCTTCCACCGCATTTCTTATGTCTTTGCGATTACCATCACCAACGCGGCCAATCATTTGCCCTTGGGTATCGTAAACCGGCAAAGTTCCACCACCATCTGGTCTTGCTTGTTTGCCACCAACAAACATTTTTGGTGTTTGATCAACGCCTCTTTGGTTTTGTTGTTCTTTTGCTGGCTTTGGTTCCGTAATTAAAGGCGAGCCAGCTTCATTCCATTCTAGTTTCGGTTTCAAATAGGCATACATGCCCTCAATGCCGCCTTCTCTGCCAAAGCCGCTCTCGCGATAACCGCCAAAACCACAAGCTGCATCAAACATATTAGCACCATTCACCCAGACAATCCCGGCTTTGATTTGGGTTGCCACCTCTAAGGCTCGATTGATGTTTTCCGACCAAATACTACAGGCCAGACCAAAACGAGTATTATTAGCCACGACCACAGCATCAGCTAGATTACGAAAAGAGGTCACAGTTAAAACCGGCCCGAATATTTCCTCTCTGGCAACAAAGTTTGACGGCTCGACATCGCACAACAAAGTCGGCGGATAAAAACAACCGTCCGCTGGAATATCAATATCCGGCTGCCAGCAAGTAGCACCATCAGCCACACCCTTGGCGACCATTGATTTGATACGGTTTAACTGCACCGGATCAGCAATTGCACCCATATCAATGGCTTTATCCAAAGGGTCACCAAGACGAAATTTACCGAGACGTAATTTGATCTTGGCAATTAGTTTATCGGCAATGCCTTCTTCGACCAGCAAACGCGAGCCAGCGCAACAAACCTCGCCCTGATTAAACCAGATACCATCAACAAGTCCCTCAACAGCACTGTCCAGATCCGCATCTTCAAACACAATAAACGGCGATTTACCGCCTAATTCCAACGTTAGTTTTTTACCAGTTCCGGCGGTTTGCTCGCGCAATATTCTGCCAACCGGCGTTGAACCAGTAAATGCTATTTTCGCCACATCAGGGTGATTAACAATCAAACTACCGGTTTCACCTTTACCGGTTATAATATTGACCACACCAGCCGGCACACCGGCCTCAATGCAAAGTTCAGCAAAATACAGCGCGCTCAGCGAAGTATATTCCGCCGGTTTTAATACTACACAATTCCCAGCGGCCAATGCTGGCGCGATCTTCCATGACAGCATCAAAAACGGGAAATTCCACGGTATTATTTGTCCGACAACGCCCAAGGACTGTTGGTCGGATAGCTCGGTTTCTAATAATTGCGCCCAACCAGCATGATAATAAAAATGCCTTGCCGCCAATGGTATATCGGCATCTCTGGTTTCGCGGATCGGCTTGCCATTATCCAGTGTTTCAAGCACGGCAATAAATCGCGAGTTTTTCTGAATTAACCTCGCCAAAGCATATAATACCCGCGCCCTGTTATGTGGTGCTAATTTTGACCAGTCAGCATACGCTGTATTAGCAGCCTTTACCGCGGCATTAACTTGGGCAGAGCCAGCAGTAGAAATTTGCGCCAACACATCGCCATTGGCCGGGTTAGTGCTGTTGAAATAATCACCACCCCTGATCCATTTGCCGCCAATAAAATGTCCAAAGCCGCTTTTCTTGGTTTGTAGCCAATCACGCACTTTTGCCGCATCTTCCGGCGCTGGCCCGTATTCCATATTCTCAAAAATCTCTGCCACGCTCATTTTATTATCCTATCGGGTGCCGGTTAGCTGCTGAATATCGTCCTGTTGCCTGATGCTCTAATTGTCGTTCAATATCACCAAGCAGGCTGGACGCACCAAAACGAAAGAACTTGGGGTCAAGCCAGTCATTGCCAAGTTCTTCTTTGATCAACATAAGATAGACCAAAGCCAATTTCGCCGAGCTAACCCCGCCAGCAGGCTTAAAACCAACCATATAGCCGGTACGTTGATGATATTCGCGGATCATTCGCATCATTATCAAGCTAACCGGCAAAGTGGCGTTCACGCCGTCCATTCCGGTTGAGGTTTTCCTGAAAGCTGCTCCGGCC
>JAKITZ010000183.1 GCA_021647805.1 Robiginitomaculum sp. | reverse complement strand
ATTACCGATCACCGAGAGCTTACCCCCGCGTACAACTCCAGACGGCAAGAGTGATAGCTTATAAACCTCACCATCTACGACCAAAGTATGTCCGGCATTATGACCACCTTGAAATCTGGCTACTACATCGGCTCTGGTCGACAGCCAGTCAACGATCTTACCTTTGCCTTCATCGCCCCATTGCGAACCGACAACAACTACATTGGCCATAATAATTCCTAACTAATGTCCAAATTTACGCGACAGGCGAATACCGATATTATCAAGGCCTTCATTTCGGCCCCGCCCCAATATCTGCCCGTGTGACAAATGCTCAAAAACAATGCTTGCGTCCCATTGATCATTTACATGAATACCAAAGGCAAACACAGGACGAAATAATAAATCCGATCCTAATATCACCCGCGTTGTATCAAGACGGGTACGAACCGGATCGGCAGGGTCAGGTGACAAATTCACGATACCGTTATGATAAACAATGCCAAAATCAAATTCAGCAAAAAACTTGTCACCAATGTCGGTTTGCCAGGCCAGACCTGCCCCGCCAAAATTAGTCAAGCCATCAGTATTAATCGATAAATTGACGAACGGACGCGGCGAGTAAGCCCACGTCAAAAAATCCGGCGAAGCAAAAACTACTTCACCGGCAATATTAACCCCACCTTCTTTGCCACCGGCTTTATTTCCGGTTACATCTACGTCATGATCAAAAACACCAAGACGAACCTCCTCGACCTGAGCCAATGATGCTCCACTAAATAAACCCAACAAAAGCCCACAAGCAAGCAATGAAACTTGAACTATTTTACTCATAACAACGTACCTTTAGATTCGATATATCCCACAGCATAAACCCTGAACATATAATTGCCACCACCAAGATTTAAAATTTCAGTGCAAATGCTTTTCGCACATGCGATAGAGATTTTACCGCCTCTAATGCCTGAACACTGATCGGAGCATCAATACCTATCAATGATACAGCACGGGATCCACCATTGGCTCGACCAAGATTAAACGTTGCGATGTTTACCTGATTTTCACCAAGTAATTTACCCAATGCGCCAATATGACCGGGCTTGTCCTCATTGGTTACATACAGCATGTTTTCACAAAAAGGAGCATCTAACGACACATCATCAATTTGCATCACCCTGGGAACTCCGGCAAACAAAGTTCCAGCAAAAACCCGCAAACCATTTTCGTCTTCAAGTCGCAACTCGATAATCGAATCAACGTCACCTTTTTGCTCCTCCGACGTCTCTGCTAATTGTATGCCACGCTCGGCTGCCATAACCGGAGCAGAAACTAAATTTACATCTGACAAAATCGGCTTTAACGCTCCAGCCAAAGCCACAGACGATAATGGTTTTACATTAAGGCTAGCCACCGCGCCTTGATAGACTATTTCAAAGCGTTGCAAACCCGACGACATGGTTTGCCCCGCCAGCTGTCCAAGCTTCTCTGCTAGTGCCAGAAACGGCTTTAAGCGCGGAGCATCTTCTGCCGAGACACTAGGAGCATTCAAAGCGTTCGCTACTGCGCCAGTAATAAGGAAATCACTCATTTGCCGGGCAACTTGCACCGCAACATTCTCTTGCGCCTCGTGGGTTGAAGCTCCCAAATGCGGAGTTCCAACAAAATTTGGCAATGTGAACAATGGGTTATCAATTACCGGCTCTTTGGCAAACACATCCAATGCTGCAGCCCGCACATGACCACTTACCAAACCGGCATAAAGAGCGGTTTCATCAATTAAGCCACCTCTTGCGCAATTTACAATCATCACTCCAGCTTTTGTCTGGTTCAAAGCGTCGGCCGACAGTATATTTCTGGTTTGATCAGTGATCGGAGTGTGTAAGCTAATTACATCTGACTTGGTTAGAAGCTCCGGTAAATCGACTTTTCTAACACCAATTTCAATCGCTCTCTCATTGGTAAGGTACGGATCATACGCCAACACATTCATCTTTAGACCCAAGGCACGCTCAGCCACCAAAGCGCCAATATTACCACAACCTATTAGCCCCAATGTTTTACCAAACAGCTCGGTTCCAACAAACTTTGGTTTCTCCCATTTGCCTTCACGGGTCGAGCGATCCGCCGCAGGAATATTACGAGCACAGGCGAACATCATGGCAATCGCATGCTCTGCCGTGGTGATCGCATTACCAAATGGTGTGTTCATCACCACTATCCCTTTGGCACTAGCTGCCGGAATATCTATATTATCAACACCGATCCCGGCTCGGCCAATGACTTTCAAGCTTTTTGCAGCAGCAATCAGTTTTTCATCCGGACGAGTTCGCGAACGAACTACCAGACCATCATATTCGCCAATTACTTCTAGTAATTCAACGCGGGACATATCTGTTTTAACATCAGTCTCTACGCCATTTTCGTCAAACACCTGCAATGCAGCAGGAGATAATTTATCAGCAATTAATACTCTTGGCATTTCCGCCTCCATCTATACTTTATCAAAAGAAATTTCTATTTTTCGCGCAAAGCCTTATCGTAAGCCCAGTCCAACCAAGGAGTTAGCTGTTGTAAATCGCTTTGCTCGATCGTTGCACCGCACCAGATACGAAGCCCCGGCGGGGCGTCACGATAGCCACCAATGTCAAATGCTACTGCTTCTTGTTCCAACAAAGTACTCATTCGTTTTACCAAAGCGTTTTGCTCACCAACCGGTAATGATCGAATTTCTGGGTCAGAAAATTGTAGACAAACTCCGGTATTTGAGCGCGTTTTCGGGTTAGTAGACAAAAAATCTACCCAAGAGGTTTTGGAAACCCATTCCTCCAGCACAGCCAAATTATCATCACACCTTCTGTGCAAAGACGCTAAGCCACCGATAGATAGACCCCAGTTTAGAGTATCAAGATAATCCTCAACACATAACATGCTCGGCGTATTGATGGTTGAACCAGTAAAAAAACTTTCGTTTATTTTGTCATTTTTGGTTAAGCGGAAAACCTTTGGAACCGGCCAAGCGGGGGTGTGGCTTTCAAGTCGCTGCACCGCTCTAGGCGATAAAACAATCATACCATGTGCAGCCTCACCGCCCATGACCTTTTGCCATGACCACGTAACCACATCCAACTTGTTCCAATCTAGTTTTTGCGCAAATGCGGCAGACGTAGCATCGCAAATCGTTAAGCCAGATCGATCATCAGCAATCCAGTCACCATTCGGCACCCGAACCCCCGAAGTCGTACCATTCCAAGTAAAAACTACATCGGCATCTTTGCGGACATCATCTAAATCAGGCAAAGCCCCATAAGCAGCATCCAACACTCGTACATCGGAAAGTTTTAACTGCTTGCAAATATCTGTTGCCCAGCCAAGCCCAAAGCTTTCCCATACCAATACGTCCACCGGTTTTGGCCCAAGCAGGCTCCAAAGTGCCATCTCCATCGCTCCGGTATCAGAGGCAGCAGTGATACCAATTCGGTAATCATCAGGTATTTGTAATAATTGGCGCGACAGATTTATCGCTTGTTGTAAGCGTTGTTTACCAATTTCATGTCTATGGGAACGGCCAAGTGGCGCGTTTTGAAGGTTTGCAAGCGACCAGTTTGGCCGTTTCTTACAAGGACCAGATGAAAATCTAGCATCATCAGGTCGATCCGCCGGCATTGGTGCCGGTTTAACGTGAAGTATCATATTGTCTCCTATCCTCACTGGACAGGCGCGCACCGTTGGGGGTGCGAGACCCACGGCGAAAATAGACATTTACTTCAAGAGGTCAATAATAAATGCAATTTATTGCCAAACTTATCCAAATTTGAAGTTTTCATCTTGAGCTACCTCAATCAAGTCCCGGTGGTTTGGCATCATTTTCACAGCATTTTCTTTTGCCAACTGCACATTATTAAACTCTGCATCGGCCTGCCTGACAAATGGAAAAGCAGATTGATTACGAATAATATCTGGCTTAAAGCCCATACCCAAAAGGATATATTGATAAATTTCATGACTGAACAATCTGTTATTGGAGTGAAAATCAGATACCTGCGGCAAACGATGTTTCCATAATTCTAATTTTTCCAACAGATACTCCGGAACAGAATCATCATTTCGGTTATCAATCCAAAATGCAGTATCATCTCTTTTGCTTAAATAATAATGCATTTTCACAAAAGACACAGCGTCTTCATAACGTTCACGCATGGCACGATTAAAATGCTTAGCCGATACTTCAAAATCCCCATAACGAGGGAAATAATCCCCAATCATCCGAATAGCAGCTTCAATTAATACTATGCCAGTTGCCTCCAACGGCTCCAAAAAGCCACCTGAAAGCCCGACTGACACACAATTCTTAATCCAATGAGTTTCACGATAGCCAGTTTTCATTTTCAACAATCTTGGCGAAGCATTCTTTGCCGACTCTCCAAGATATTCCTCCAAGACACGTTCTGCCTGTTCATCAGTGGAATGACGACTTGAATATACATGCCCTGTTCCTCGGCGGTGCCGCAAGCCAATGTCCCATAACCAACCAGCCTCTTGCGCTGTTGAAAGCGTACTACTGGCAATTGGACACATCTCATCTTCATAAGGAACTTGCGCTACCAAAGCTCTATCAACAAACAAAACATCGTCAACCGGCTTAAGTTTCGATCCCATTGTTTTGTCAATTAAAACAGCGGCAAACCCTGTACAATCAATAAACATGTCAGCTTTAAGCTCTTTACCATCCTCCAACTTAACCGAGGAAATTTCTCCGTTTTCCTTTACATTAACCTTGTCTACCGTACCGATAAGGTGCGTGATTCCAAGCCGCAGTGAATGCTCTTTTAACAATTCTGCTAATTTCCCAGCATCAAGGTGATAGGCATAATTCATTGGCGCGAAGAAATTCTTATCACCTTTTTGTTTTGGGGATTTCTTTTCTTCACAAATTCCATGTTGAAAAGAAACTGAATCGGAGAAAGAAGGATTAGTTTGAGCATGGCGAAAAGCCCAATATGGCGCCAGCTCCTCACGCTCTTGTATCCGGTGCGGGTTTTCAAACAAATTATAGTAAAAATG
>JAKITZ010000182.1 GCA_021647805.1 Robiginitomaculum sp. | reverse complement strand
TGCAACTTTCACCAATGCTTATTCAATTACTATCGGAGCTTTCATTGCCTAGTTCCTTAGCTTCTAAAGATGAAAATAATAGGCGTTGAATCTAATTTAGCAACCTTTGGTTAAGCATAACCGCAGACAATGGAGGAATCAATTTGTCATCGAAAGGCTAATTCTCATGTCTGTTGCAGCTATGCGTTCAAAACTAACCGAAAATGATATTAGGCGTCTAGTAAAAGGTAAAGATGATGATGATCGGGCAATCGCTGCCCATAAAATATGCCGAGTGATTGACCGGGCTCCATTATCACGGGTTGAACGACAAAGCGCCGCTGAAATTATGCAAGTGATGGCCAATGATGCCGCCGAACTGGTGCGCCGGGCTTTGGCTGTGACTTTACAAAATTCACCGCATTTGCCGCAAAAGCTAGCTAAACAGTTAGCTGAAGACTTAGATTCAATTGCTATTCCTATATTGGCATCTTCACCGTCACTGACAGATGAGGATTTGATTGACGTGGTGCGTTCTGGTGAGGCTGTACGGCAAATGGCTATTGCTGGACGAAAAACGGTCTCATCAGGTGTAGTCAGGGTCATCACCTCCGAAGGCCGCGAGCCGGCGGTTGCTGTTGCAGCCTCTAACAATGGTGCAATATTTGATGATCAATCTTTTCGCTCGACATTAGAAAGATTTGGTGAAAATGCCAAAGTAACCGATAGCTTGATCGCACGGGATTCTTTACCGGTTCATGTGTCTGAAAAACTAGTCTCCCTAATTTCTGATGAAGCTTTGCATCGTTTGGCTATTCGTCATGAATTACCGCCGCAATTAGCTGTTGAATTATCAGAAGGTGCCAGAGAACGCGCAACTATTGACCTGGTTGACCAAGCTGGCCAAGCCGCCGATATGCGTCGTTTCGTACAACAATTGAATTTAAATGGGCGATTGTCTCCGTCCTTGGTGGTGCGGGGGCTGTGCATGGGGCATATTAGGTTTGTTGAATGGTCATTGGCTGAATTGGCCGGTGTGCCACATTCGAGAACCTGGTTAATGGTACATGATGCTGGGATGTTGGGGCTGCGCGCGATTTATGAACGAGCTGGGTTGCCGCAAAAACTATATCCGGTGTTTCGTGCTGGAATTGATATGGTTCATGAGATGGATTTTGACGAAGGTCAAATGGATCGTGAGAGGTTCTCGCGAAGACTTATTGAACGAGTGCTGACAAAGTTTCAGGGATTGCCAAAAGAAGAGTTGGATTACCTGTTGGCTCGCCTTGACGGTTTATCAAAAGTTACCGCAAAAATGCTTCCGGCTGCCGCGTGATTATAAGGTGTTATTAGCCTTGATCATATAACGCTTCATCAGACTCTGGCTTTATTTCAATGATCTATATCCTTATCTAAAAATCGGTTACTGCTTTTAGTATTCGGAGCATGTGATAGAAGAAAACGAAAAGGGTATCTAGATTATGATGAATCGAAGAAAACTGTTAATTGCTGCTGGTGCGGTTGCGGCCTTGGGAAGCGGTGGTTGGTGGTTTACTAAAAAAAAACCCGTGCCTATTGGTTTTGATGTAGACGAACAGCAGATCAGCGCAGCGCGCCAGTTTTTACGCCAAAACCCTGCCTTTGATATTCATGCTCACCCGGGAAGAACCTTTGTTCGTGGCGCCAAGGGGTTGTCGATAAAGCTAAAGGCTTATCAGGCAATGGGGACTTTTGAAAAAAAGACAGTTGCCGACATGCAAGCGGGTCTGGTTTCAGGCGCAGCTTTTGCCAGTGTTTCTGATTTTCATCTTCTTGATGCCAGAGATGGTGGTTTGCAAGTTGTTCGTGATTTTGCTCCCGGTGAAGCGTGGAATAGTTTTAAGTTGCAAAATGCCAATATGCAAAAGCTGGTTAGTGACGGTTTAGTCTTTGCCCTTAAATCGCCTAAAGATTTACCAAAAGCCAGAGCTGCAGGCAAAGTCGGGGCTTGGCTAACTGCCGAGGGTGGTGATTTTCTTGAGGGCAGTTCTGAACGGATTTTTGATGCTTATGAGATGGGCTTGCGTTCTATTACTCTTATGCATTTTAGAGGATCAGAAATCGGTGATATAATGACCGGTCAAGAGGTGCATCATGGCCTAACAACAGCTGGAAAGTCGGTTGTAAAAGCAATGAACGATACTGGAATGATAATCGATGTGGCTCATGCATCTGAGCGAACTACCTTTGGAGTGCTGGCTAATACCGAACAGCCAGTAATGTGTTCACATACTCATATTAATAGCGATAAAGTACCAGATGTTTCACGCTTTATCAGTAAAAGTTTAGCTGTTGAAATTGCCAGTGGCGGCGGGGTTATTGGTGCTTGGCCGGCTGGTTTTGGGATAACTGATCTTAATGGCTATATTGATCGAATATTTGACCTTATTGATCATGTGGGTGTTGATCATGTGGCTTTGGGCACCGATATGGATGCAAATTACAAACCGGTCTTTGATGATTACCGGCAAATGCCGACACTAGTTGCCGGTTTGCTCGCACGTGGTTTGAGCCGCGAAGAAACCGCAAAAATCATCGGTGGTAATTTTATCAGATTGTGGAAACAGATCAGTAAATAGGGATTGAATGATGAAGCTTTCACGTTGCTTTACTTCTGAAGATTTTCGCAAAATGGCGCGGCGAAAGCTTCCTGATCCTATGTATCACTATATGCAAGGTGGTGCCGATGATGAATGGTCAAAGGCCAATAATGAGACAGCTTTTGGCAAATATGAATTATTGCCGCAAACACTGACAGGTGTTGAAAGTATCGACATGACAACGGAGTTATTAGGTGCAAAATTGTCGATGCCGCTATATTTAGCGCCAACGGGTATGTCGCGATTATTCCATCATGATCATGAATTGGGCGTAGCCAGAGCCGCGCAGAAGTTTGATACGATGTACGGGGTTTCAACGGTTGCGACCGCAAGTATCGAAGATATTGCTGCGGCTTGTCCGGGGCCGAAATTATTTCAAGTTTATGCGTTAAAAGATCGTGGGCTAACCCGTGAATTGGTCGCACGGTGCAAAGATGCTGGGTACACGGCTTTGTGTTTGACTGTTGATACGCCGGTGGCTGGAAATCGCGAGCGCGATCTGGTTAGTGGCATGACTTTGCCGCCGAAGTTTACACCTGTTAGCTTGCTTAGTTTTATTCTGTCACCTGAATGGGTTTACCGTGCAATAACCGGTGGCGGTTTTGAAATGGTCAATATTTCGCACTGGGTGAAGGGTGATCAAAAAGGCGGTGTTGCTGCGTATATTAATGAGCAATTCGATCGTTCCTTAACGTGGAAAGATGCTGAATGGTTGGCAAATGAATGGGGAGGGTCGTTTGCGATCAAAGGTTTGATGACCCCGCAAGATGCTATAAAGGCGCGTGATCATGGAGCCAGCGCAGTGATGATTTCCAATCATGGCGGTAGGCAGCTTGATTGTGTGCCAGCGCCGATAAATATGGTTGCGCCAATTCGCGATGCTGTTGGTGATAGTTTAGAGTTGATAGTCGAAGGTGGTGTACGCCGTGGAACTGATGTCTTAAAAGCCTTGGCCTTGGGTGCAAATGCCTGTTCATTCGGGCGGCCTTATTTGTATGGATTAGCTGCGGGCGGGCAAGCTGGTGTCGAGAGGGTGTTGAACCTACTTCGGGCTGAGTTGGAAAGAGATATGGCCTTGCTTGGTTGTAAAAGTATTACCGATATTTCAGAGCGCCATATTCAAAAGAGCCGATAATCAGTGGCGCTTGGTTAAAATTTTAGTGGACGGTTAATGTTGATATGGTTACATCAAGTTATTAGTAACAAAACAAGTTCACATGTGAAATATGTCAAAATCAAAACCCAAAACCACTAAGAAGCCTAAAGCCAAGAAAATAACATCAAAGCTTAACCCTTCTGATTTGTTAGGGTATTATCGTGAAATGCTGCTTATCCGTAGGTTTGAAGAAAAAGCTGGTCAAATGTATGGCATGGGTTTGATAGCCGGGTTTTGCCATCTTTATATTGGACAGGAAGCCGTAGTTGTCGGAATGCAAGCCTGTATTGGCGATGGTGATCAGGTAATCACCGGTTATCGTGATCATGGGCATATGCTGGTGCTTGGTATGGAAGCCAGAGGCGTTATGGCAGAGCTTACCGGTCGGATTAGTGGTTATTCGCGCGGCAAAGGTGGCTCGATGCACATGTTTTCCACCGAGAAGAACTTTTATGGCGGGCACGGCATAGTCGGGGCGCAAGTGTCGTTGGGAACAGGCTTAGCATTTGCCAATTCGTACCGGCAGAATGATCGGGTTAGTCTAGCTTATTTCGGTGATGGGGCTTCTAACCAAGGGCAGGTTTATGAGAGTTTCAACATGGCTAAATTATGGGATTTGCCAGTTATTTATGTGATTGAAAACAATCAATATGCCATGGGAACTGCGATTGAGCGATCGTCGGCAGAAACTCAATTACACAAGCGCGGAGCCAGTTTTGGTATTCCGGGGGTTGAAGTTGATGGTATGGACGTTCTGGCTGTTAGAGAAGCCGGAGAAATGGCAGTAAAACACGCAAGAGCCGGCAATGGGCCTATAATTCTAGAGATGAAAACCTACCGTTATCGTGGGCATTCAATGTCGGATCCGGCAAAATACCGTTCTCGTGAAGAAGTCAACGAAGTTCGCAGCAATAGCGACCCGATCGAGCATGTTAAGGGATTGCTGCTTACCAATGGTTTTGCTGATGAAGCGGCGCTAAAAGATATCGATAAAGAAATTCGCGAGGTGGTCAATGATGCGGCAGATTTTGCCAAAGATAGCCCAGAGCCTCCGGTTTCTGACCTTTTGACCGATGTGTTGGCGTAAAAGTTACTTGATGAATATACACTCCATCGACCCAAAAAGTGGGCACCGGTTTTTGGATAAGTTGATGGATCACTAAAAAATATACAGGATGCGAATTTATGGCTGTTGAGATTTTAATGCCGGCATTAAGCCCAACTATGGAGGAAGGCACGCTTTCCAAATGGCTGGTCCAGGAGGGCGATACCATCGTCTCTGGCGATATTTTAGCCGAGATTGAAACTGACAAAGCAACGCTGGA
>JAKITZ010000181.1 GCA_021647805.1 Robiginitomaculum sp. | reverse complement strand
GGAAGATTACTCAAAAGTTTGGTGATGAAAACTTCAGTTTGGGGGACATCGATAATTTGCAAACCATGACTCATTTAGGCTTAGTTCCGCAAATTTGGTCTGGGGAACGTTTATTGCTAGGGAAAATTCCAGACAAAGAAATTTATATATTAAGTGATCCGGATATTATGAACACATTAGGCACAGCAGATATTTTTAATTCCGCCGCAGGAATAAGAATTGTTGAAGCGCTGGCAGGCAAGGATAAAACTGTTTTATTTGATCTTACTTTACACGGCTTTGAACAAAATAGCAGTTTGTTGCGAACCATTTTAATGCCGCCGTTTTTAACAGCCACGCTTAGTGCTGTGGCTACTGCCGGTTTGATGGTTTGGGCAGCATGGCTTCGTTTCGGGCCGATAAGTCGGCGAAAAATAGTGTTCGCCTTGGGTAAAACCGCCTTGGCGACAAATTCAGCCGCATTGATCCAGATGGCTGGTCGCGAAACGGCAATGGTATCAAAGTTTGCAGAGTTATCAAAAGCTCTGGCCGCAAAAGATGCCAATATTCCGAAGGGTCTTGGCCGCGATGAACTGGACAAATTTCTGCGCCGAACTGCTCATGTTTCAGGAACGGATATTGACTATGATGCCTTGTTACAACAAACGCAATCAGGCAATTTAACCAACAATGAAGCAATAAAAATTGCCCAACAGCTTTATCAATGGAGAGGAGACATATCAGGTGCAAATAGAACTCGTAAAACACCTAGCTGAGGAAATTCAGCAAGAAATAGCAAAGGTCATTATAGGCCAAAAAGACACAATAGAATTAATGGTGGTCGCATTATTATCGAATGGCCATATCCTTTTGGAGGGTGCGCCGGGAACTGCCAAAACCTTGCTAGTGCGCTGCTTTGCTGCCGCCACCGGATTAAAGTTTGGGCGAATACAGTTTACTCCGGATCTAATGCCAGGAGACATAATTGGTGCAAACTTGTTTGATTTCCACACCAGCAAATTCACCTTAAAAAAAGGTCCGGTTTTTTGCGATTTTTTGCTAGCTGACGAGATAAACAGAACACCGCCAAAAACCCAAGCTGCCTTGCTAGAAGCAATGCAGGAGGCCAGCGTTACTATCGATGGTAAAAGTCATTCCCTAGGCGAAAATTTTACAGTAATTGCTACCCAAAACCCTATCGAACAACAAGGCACATACCCACTTCCAGAAGCACAACTTGATAGATTTTTGTTCAAACATTTACTTAGCTATCCAAGTCGCGAACAAGAACTATCTATCGTTGACCAACACGGAAAGTCTTCGAAAACTCCTGCCAAAACAGTTGCAAAAATCATGTCCGTGATAAAACCTAAAGAACTTAAAGATGCCAGAAAACAGATAGAGCAAGTTGCCTTAACCGATGAAATTATTGCCTATATTGTTGATCTGGTTCGCAACACCCGTGAAAATCCAGAAATTGAAATAGGTGCTTCGCCAAGATCAGCCAGCATGTTAGCTGCTGCTGCCAGAGCATATGCCGCCTTAAACGAGCGAGAATTCGTGATCCCTGATGATGTAAAGCATTTGGCCTTACCATTGCTGCGCCATCGAATTATTTTGTCTCCTTCTGCTGAAATTGAGGGTCTTACTACTGACGAAGTGTTGGCTAATATTATCGAGCAATTACCCGCACCTAGATGATGAAGCAGAACGACATATCACATAGTTCTGTATCAGTTACTAAATGGGCAGTTTTGTTAATGGCCGGCGGAATCCCGTTTACTTTACTGCTTGCTTTTATTGCCCCATCACTTTGGGCAATTGCTGGTGGCTGGACTGTTTTTGTTTTTTCAATGATCATTGTCGATGCGCTACTTACGGCTTCGGCGGGAAATATTGACTTTAAGTGTTCACCGCCAACGCATATCTATATCGGGCAAGACGAAGAAATTCCTCTACATATTGAGTTTGCAAACAGATCACCAAACTGGTTGGAACTAGCAGTAGAATATAATGATTTTGCCAAAATCACCCCAAACAGTATCATAACGCAATTAGTTGATAGTATTGTAAAACCGGTATTTCGTGTATCCCCCTTACGCCGTGGTGAGTTGAAAATTTCAAGGTTTTGGCTACGCTGGAAAGGGCCGCTTGGCTTGGCCAGTAGAACAGCAATTATTGATACTGAGCTACAAATCCCGATCATTTCAAATATCAAAGCAATCCGCGAACAAGCAATACAATTATTTTCTCGCAACTCGCTTTATGGCATAAAACGCCAGCGTGCTGTTGGCGAAGGAACAGAATTTGACAGTTTACGCGAGTTTGTTTCTGGTATGGATCACCGGCGCATCGACTGGAAAGCGTCGGCGCGGCATAATATTTTACTGGCCAAAGAGTTTCGCACCGAACGCAATCATAATATTATGATTGCTATTGATACCGGCCATTTGATGAGTGAGCCATTGGCGCAAATACCAAAGCTGGATCATTGCCTAAATGCCGGTTTATTGCTGGCTTTAATGGGCTTGCGCGGTGGCGATCGAGTGGGGTTTTATTCTTTTGATGCTGAGCCTGGAATGTTCTGTAAACCATTGGCACATGCCAGTTCGTTCAAAATTTTACAGCACCTAACTGCTTCTATTGATTACTCACCCAACGAAACCAATTTCACATTAGGCCTTAGCAAATTAAGCCAGAACCTTGATCGACGGTCATTGTTGGTTGTTTTTACCGATTTCTGCGACACGACAAGTGCCGAATTAATGTTGGAAAATATCGGCAGGTTGGTTCGCGATCATGTAGTGCTTTTTGTTACATTTGCCGATCATGAATTAGAAGAAATGGTTGTTAAACAACCGGTTACAATGAAAACTGTAAGCCAATCCGTAATCGCTGCCGGCTTGCTAAAAGAGCGAGACCTCGTGCTTTCAAAATTGCACCGACTTGGAGTTCACCTGCTAGAAACCACACCTGACAAAGTTGGTGCGGAATTATTGAGCAAGTATCTGGAACTAAAAGCCAGAGGCACATTATGAGTCAAAGCCAAGAAAACCTTTCCATAGATTTACGTTCATTGCAGTTCAGGCGCGAGCGGGAAAAGGACTGGAAATTATTACAAGAGCTTATTGAGCGCGTTGAAAAAAGCGGAGCCAAAGCTCTTAACGATGATGAATTGATCGCACTGCCAGTTTTGTACCGAACAACACTTTCTTCCCTATCAATGGCTAGAGCAATCTCGCTTGATCTTGATCTTGTTCAATACCTAGAAAACTTAACCACCAGAGCATATTTCTTCGTCTATGGCACCAGAAGCAGTTTTATGCAGCGCATATCCGGATTTTTTTCTGATGATTGGCCAAGAGCAGTACAAAAACTTGGAGCGGAAACGCTGGTTTCTTTTCTGGCAGTCTTTCTTTCCGCCGTTTGCGCCTATGTATTAGTCATAAACGACCCTAGTTGGTTCAGCGCATTCATGGCCGCTGATTTAAGTGATGGCCGTAATCCGGAGGCCAGCGTAGAATTTTTACGTGAAGGATTATATAGCGGCAGCTTACGCGACGGACTTTCCAGTTTTGCTACTTTTTTGTTTACCCACAATTCTCGCATAGCAATTTTAGCCTTTGCACTTGGCTTTGCTTTTGGTCTGCCGACATTGTTTTTATTGGTTACTAATGGCTTCATGCTTGGGGCATTTATTGCAGTTTACGTTCCCAATGGTTTAGGCTTTGAAATGGGCGGTTGGTTGTTCATTCACGGCTCTACGGAATTATTTGCGATAATATTAGCCGGAGCCGCCGGGTTTCATATCGGCTGGAAAATCGCTTTTCCCGAAGATTTAAGCCGCTTACAAGCAGCAACCGAAGCCGGGCGCACAGCGGCAACTGTAGTGATCGGAGTGGTGATCATGTTGTTCATTGCCGGCTTGATCGAAGGCTTTGGCCGACAATTGATCAAGATTGATCTGATACGATACATTATTGCAATTTTGATGTTGGCCATGTGGTTGGCCTATTTTTACCTGCCACGAAAACTTGAGCCGGAATAATGCGCCAGCAAACAGAAAACTCGCATCTACAAAGAAAACTGCTAACCCCGGAGGGTATTGCTTTACATTTGCAATTGGCTGGTGCTGGTGAACGAGCCGCAGCATTTCTAATTGATGCCTTTATAATAGTGCTTGTACTAGTTATTTTATCTTTCGCCAGCTTTTTTGCCTCGCTCTCAACCACGCCTGAAATAATGGAAGTTGTTTGGTTGCTTGGATTTTTTCTATTACGTAATTTTTATTTTTCGTTTTTCGAAATTAGCGCTAGAGCCGCAACACCCGGAAAACGGTTATTGGGTTTGCGGGTTACAGCCCGCAATGGTGGGCGCTTACGGGCAAATGCAGTTATTGCCAGAAATGCCATGCGTGAATTAGAGGTTTTCCTCCCAATTTCTTTCTTGTTTTCCGGTGGAGCAAGCGGAATAGACGGCTGGCTGATCCTGCTTGGTCTTACTTGGTCGGGGTTATTTTTATTTTTTCCGTTATTTAACCGAGATCGCTTGCGAATTGGTGACTTTATCGCTGGAACATGGGTGATACAAATACCTAAAACTAAATTGCAAACTGATATATCGGAACACAATATTTCTGATGTCGATTTTGATTTCACCTCTAAACAATTAGCAGCCTATGGTATTCATGAACTGCAAGTGCTTGAGAAAGTGCTGCGCCTAAAAAAACCAGAAGCAATTATATCGGTTGCAGAGCGTATTCGAATTAAAATCAAATGGATCAAACATAAAGGCGAAAGAGATATTGATTTTCTAAACGCCTATTACTCCGGTTTAAGGAAAACTTTGGAAAGCAAATTATTGTTCGGAGTGCGCCGAAAAGACAAATATCACAAAGTTTGAAAAACCGTATAGTTCGATAATGGGTTTTCTTCAGCGGATAAAATTCAAAACTGTCCAGCAAAAAACAATTCTTGCTGTGGTGACAGTCCTTAGCAATCATAACTAAAAAACCCATGTTTCATTGAGTTTAACCTATATTCACCATGTCAAAGAGCCGCGCACTGGCTGAGTTATTGCCACTTGCAACACCATTATAGCAAGAGCGGGCAAAGCGAGCATGGCTGGAACTTATCCCCGACCTTTGATTGCACCCAAGGGTCAATGAGTGCTAATTCTTTGCTAGTTAGCCCTCGTTTTAACGGCGGTCTTTGCCAATGATTG
>JAKITZ010000180.1 GCA_021647805.1 Robiginitomaculum sp. | reverse complement strand
CCGCAACTATCGGCAATGATTGCGTCTTTGTATTTTCGGCGCACTAAGGCCGCGGCCATTGGCGAACGAATGGAATTCATAGTGCAGGCAAATAACACCTTCTTTGGTGATGTTTTACTCATATTACTTGCCTTGTATGTAGCGCGCAAAGCAGGGTGAACAATCTGCGAGCCGTATCAAAGTCCATAGTTATTTTGCCTTCCAAGCGGGTTTGTAATAATTCCGAGCCTTCATTGTGTAAGCCGCGCCGCCCCACATCAATGGCCTCGATGCGTTCAGGTGGTGCATTGCGAATCGCGTCATAATAGCTCTCGCAGATCAGGAAATAATCACGGACAATTCGACGAAATGGGGATAATGATAATAAATGCCGTTTTACCGGATCGTCATTTTCCAGCGATATATCAATTACCAAGCGCCTATCTAGAATCGAAAGTGATAAACGGAACGGCCCGATTGCATCACCAATGGGTCGAAAGCTATTTTCTTCGAGTAGATCAAATACCGCCACCCGTCGTTCATGTTCTGATTCTGCGGTAGTTGCCGCCAATGAATTAGGATCCAAATGAACATGGATGATTATATTTGTACTCTGGTCAGCCATGTTTCGGTCGCGATTTTGCGCCCCAAGCACCGGATACATCAACTAATGCTAAATCCAGACACTCCACAGAAATTATCATGGTTCCATTGTCGGAAAAGTTGATAGTAATTTCCCCGCTGGGAGGATTTTCTTGATCTGCGGCAAATTCTATGTCCAGCAATGATAAAATACCATTGCGCTTGGCACTGGCAATGCCAGTTTGGCGAACTGATATTACATCACTTATCTGTAAGGCTGCTCGAGCTCTGGCCGGAACAGATCTTTTGCCATTTTCCCAGCAAAAGCGGTTCATCGCAATGATCAATTGCCGTGATTTTTTATCATATGAAATATCACCAACACGAGTAATTGCGTCTTGTACTATTGCCGATATTACTGACAGGTCTTTTTGAGATTGGGCTAACAGGCGCAAAACTTGAAACTCCGTAAATTTAGATTCTATTCTTAAAGCACAGTGCCACAATTAAAACCAGTATCTATGAGGTTCGGCTCTGATCAAGAACCGGTTACCCGTTTTATATCAGCGCCCAGCGCACTAAAATGGGCCTCAAGATTTTGAAACCCGCGATCCAGATGGTAAATTCGCGAGACACTGGTTTGTCGCTTGGCGGCCAGACCAGCAATGATCAGCGAAACCGAAGCCCGAAGGTCGGTTGCCATCACTGGCGCACCGGTTAGCTCGGCCACTCCGCGCACCACCGCTTCACAGCCATGCACGGTAATATCAGCGCCAAGTCGGCTAAGTTCCGGTGCGTGCATAAAGCGGTTCTCAAATATAGTTTCGCGAATGATTGAAGCGCCATCGGCCAAAACCATCAATGCCATGAATTGCGCCTGTAGATCGGTCGCAAAACCCGGCCAAGCAGCGGTTTCAATATCAACCGGTTTTAGTGGCGTTGTGCCTCTTTTTATGCGTACTTGTTTTTCGCCGGTTATTACTTCGATGCCGGCTCTAGACATTGCCGCCCATAATGCGTCCAGATGCTCCGGCTGGCAGTTGGTTATGGCGACGTCGCTATTGGGACATGCGCCAGCCGCCAAAGCATAAGTGCCGGTTTCTATGCGATCGGGAACTACGCCATGAGTAACCCCGCTAAGTTTCTGAACGCCGGTGATAGTGATGGTATCTTGCCCGGCATTTTCAATCTTTGCGCCCATGGAGTTAAGCATATTTGCCAGATCGGTAATTTCCGGTTCTTTGGCGGCATTGCTTAATTCGGTAATTCCATCTGCAAGCACTGCTGTCATCATTGTGTGTTCTGTTGCGCCCACCGAAACAAATGGAAAGTTAATCTTTGCACCGGTTAGGCCATTAGGTGCACTGGCAATTGCATAACCTTCTTCAAGAGTTATTTGCGCGCCTAATGATTCAAGCGCCTGTAAATGCAGATCAACTGGACGCGCGCCAATGGCACAACCGCCGGGCAGAGACACTTTGGCGTACCCTTTGCGGGCGAGTAATGGCCCTAATACGTTAAATGTTGCGCGCATTTTTCGCACCAGATCATAAGGGGCTTGCGGCTCGCCCAAACCGCCGGCGGTAATTGTCATTGCGCCTGTTTTGGGGCTTTCGATCACTTCGGCACCTAAATGGCGTAAGAGGTGTGCCAAGAACTTGGTATCGGCAAGCTCCGGCATATTGGTCAATGTTACCGGTTCGTCGGTTAACAGAGCAGCAACCATCAGTTTAAGTGCCGAGTTTTTCGCGCCGGTTATGGCAATTTCACCTTTAAGCGCGTTGCCACCGTTGATTATAATACTATCCATGCCAATCAATTCCTAAATGATAATTACATTCTAGCGGATAAGACAGGTATTAGGAACTGACAAGGCCTTTTACTAAGCAATATTGTAAGATTAGATGAAATCTCGCTTTCTGCTTTGAATGAAATATGTTGCTGATACTGTGAAGATGACAACAAGTACTTGTATAGTCACTATAGTGAGTGCTGTTGAATTCCAGACAGCTTCAGAGCCATAAATATAATCTGAGATCGGATTAAGGTACACGACTGTCCACAAATAGGCGGGCGTACCCATTTCAAAGAACATTATAGCGATAACGGTAATACCTAGAGATTGGAATAGTATGCTAACGCTAAGTATGAGGGTGTATGCGACAAAAATGCCTAGAAACACCATAACCATAAAGGGTAAAGCCCCCATTGGAAATAAACCGAGACCAAAGCAAAAGTAAAATGATGCAGAAATCATTACTAACCAAAATGCAGTAAATACTGGTATGTTCACTAGTAATTTTGCTAATGTGAACTCCTTGACTGTAACCGGCAGGCTCATGATAAAAGGCTGCGTGGATTTAACTTTCTCGAATACATTAGTTTGCATTAGAAGAGCCATTCCACAAGCAGCCCCTGGAATGATTAGTAAAGAAAACCCAAGATTTGAAAATACCCAACTCGGAACTCGCCCATAGAGCATGGCTAATATCCCAATGGCTATCAAATTCGCCAAACCGAATATCAATATCATCTTGCGCCATAGTAGCAGATCTTTTTTGACGAGTTGAGGAACAATAGAAATACTCATGATATGGTTTCCTTTTTTGCAGTTCTCTCGGCATAATGTACGCTGCTAAGAAATATTTCTTCTAGCGTTAAGCGTTCAACAGTATCTACCGTAAAACCAGCATTGGTGAATTTTTCAGGTGTTGTATCTTCATAGTTAGTCACAGTAACAGCACACAGTTGACCGCTTTTTTGTATACTCCTGATATTAGGTAAGTTTGGTAACTGACAGCTATTGCTGTTTATCAGGCGCAATCTTCTCCAACTGTCTAAGAAATCTTCCTTGTTACGAGATTCAATGATGCGGCCACCGTAGATGAAAGTGATGTAGTCGGAAATTTGTTCTATATCTAAGGTGTTATGAGAAGAAAAAAGGATTGAGCGTGTTTCATCTTCAAGGGAACTCATCATTTCATTGAGTACTTCTTTCCTCACTACAGGATCCAAACCTGTCGTTGGTTCGTCAAAAACCAGTAAATTTGGTCGCCGCGCTAAAGCTAGCAACAATGTCGTTTTCACCCGCTGCCCATGAGACAAACCTTTAACTTTTTGTTGTTTGGTAAGGTTAAAGCGCTGTAGAAGAGTTGTGGCATATTCATCATCCCACGAATTAAAAATTGATTTAATAAAATCCATGTGAAAAGCGATAGTTTCACTCTCATAAAGGCGCATATCATCTGAAATGAAGCCAATATTACGTTTCGCAGAAACTTGGTTGGCAGGCATGGAATTACCCAAGACTTTTATCGATCCACTATCTGGCCCGAGCAGTCCCATGACAAGTCGCAAGATAGTCGATTTCCCTGCGCCATTAGGGCCGACTAAACCCATCACAGTGCCCTGTTCGAAAGACAAATCAACATTTTGTAATTGAAAATGCGGGTATATTTTGCTGATGCCCTGACACTCTACAGCCATAGGTATGTTCATAGTCTTTGTTCCTTCTTATGTATATTTTTTGATCATATTGACGAGTTCGTCCTCTGATATAGCTAGGGATTTTGCCAATTTTCGAGCTTGCTCCACATGGTTTGTGAGCTCTTCACGTTGAAGTCTCTCCAAATCTAGGGAGGCATTCACCCAACTACCTTTTCCTTGTTGGGTCACAATCACACCGTCTCGCTCCAATTCAAGGTAGGCTCGTTTAACGGTAATAACGCTGACGCTTATTTCCGTGGCTAGCTGTCTAATGGACGGTAATGGAGTATTTGCAGGCCAGTCCCCTATAGATATCCGTTGAGTAATTTGCTCCATGATCTGCTGATACATTGGACGTTTGTCGGTTTGTGAGAATATAAAGTTTAAGTTCATATACACAGTATATACAGTTAAAAATTCAATGCAACCAATTTTAACAATCCTGTTTTGCAGGGAAATTTAAGACGCAAGCAAATCTGTAATTAAGGATCTGTATTTAAGAAAATTTGCTCCCCGTAACAAATCCTTAAATGGTACTTACAGCCTAGCCGATAAGACTAAATTATGGTTATTTGCTGTCTTTTGCGGTTGCTGTAGTGGGTTTTGAATTTGGAGCTTTGCGGCGGCGCAAATTATCACGCAATGCTTTGGCAAGGCGATCTTTGCGACTTAGCGCGGGTTTCTTTTTCGATTGTGCAGGCTTGTTGCTCATAGGCTTATTACTGGCATGAAAAATTGTCTGCGCCAACACCCTTTTCAAGCAGACAAAGACAGGTTATACGCGCAGACCTTTTGGTGATATTTAACCACCAGAGACAAATGCCGCAGTAGCTCAGGGGTAGAGCGCATCATTGGTAATGATGAGGTCGGGAGTTCAATTCTCCCCTGTGGCACCACTTTTCTTGCGCGCCTCACCTTAAGGTGCCACTTTGCTGCCTCGAAGGATTAAGAGCCCCGCACCAAGAACAGTGGCTCATACACGGCTTTTCGTTCTTGCTTTGTTTTGGTTTTTACGAAACAACAGGGCATGATAGATTCGCCGCCCAAAATTTCTGATCTGGCCAGACCAAAGCCGCCAATGTCCAATACTGGATATTTGGACGCATTAAATGAGCCACAACGCGAAGCAGTCGAAGCATTAGACGGGCCTTTGCTAATAC
>JAKITZ010000179.1 GCA_021647805.1 Robiginitomaculum sp. | reverse complement strand
ACTGCCAGAGCTAGGCAAATTTTCTGCAGCCAGTGTCATTTTTGAAGTTTGTAACTTCTTACGTTCAACAAATACCGCTGTTCCGCCACTGCGAAGTTCATACTTCACACCCATTTGTTCTAATTTAGTGGTGATCGCACCAGCTTCTACTAAACTAAGTTCGGAATATAAAAGAGCCTTGTCAGCTTTGCCAATACCTGCGGACATTAATACCAAGGCAATGGTGACACCAATAGTTATCCCAACTATCGCTGCAAGCCGCAACGAACCAAGACGAGCCAAACTCTGAAAAAAACTATCCAATTGTGATACCCGCTACTGAATCGACCGGAACAATCGACCTACTAGGCAGGTTTTACCCACTTCATCGTAAATGAGTGCTTAACAAAACGGTTTCATCTTGCTGTAACTGCAATAAAAAGTACTGAAAAGGTAAACAAAGAAAATCAAATTAACCTTTTGGAAAAGAAATAAGTAATTTTTATGCTCAAAACACCTAGCTAAACAACATTTTGATTATATCAAAATCAACGGGTTAATGCCCAAAGGGCTTGCAACGCTCAATTTTTCGCAGTTTTCAAAATCATGACCTTTTACCGCCATGTAATTACAATATTGAATACTGGACATATCACGAGTGATAAAACGTAAATTTTCAAGGCCAACCGGCAATACCCGATAAAAGTCAAAGCCAAGGTCATTCAAGAATTGGAAATTATCTTCGATCGTTTCTTTGGATTCAATCCACGCAAAAGAGTATTCGAATAGTATTGCGGCTTGCTCTGCTTCCTCTAATACGGATTTGGCACCACGCATCACTCCAGCCTCATGGCCTTCAGTATCTATTTTGATAAAAATATTTGTCAAATCAACTGATTCTGCCGACAAAACGCCATCTAAAGTTTTCACCGACACAGTAATTTCATGCATGTCATCTTGAAATCTACTGGTCATCAACTTGCGAGGTGAAAGAGACGAGGTCTCATGGTGTTTTGGGTGAACAAAAAATGAAACATCTTGCCCTTCGAGCTCATCTAAACCCAATTGAAACGCTTTGGCTTTTGATCCTAAACCAATAGCTGTTTGTAATTTTCCTTGAATGACTGGATTAGGCTCAAAAGCCAGCAAAGGTAAATCAGGGTATTGCTCTAACGCTCGCTTGGTGAAAATGCCCTTATTAGCACCCACGTCCAAAAACAAACTCAATTTGGTTTTTAGAAAATAATCAAAACATAGGTACTCGCCATTGGTCTTAGAATCACCATTGCCAAAACCATTGGCATAGTGCCACTCTCGCTCCTGCTCCCTGCGGGAAAGAAAATTTGATAAATCCATTATTTACGACCCATTATTACTAATTCCAGTAACAATGGGCACGCAATAATAAATATTTCTCAAACAAAATTGTGACTTAGCGGTATTCTTGAACTCTTGTCGCCCGTAAACCAGCTAAACCATAACGGTCGATAGATTGTTGCCAGCCAAGAAACTCTTCAACCGTTAATCGGTACCTAACACAGGCATCTTCAAGAGTAAGCAACCCGCCACGAACTGCTGCAACTACTTCGGCTTTGCGACGTATTACCCAGCGGCGAGTTGTTGGTTTTGGTAGATCAGCCAATGTAAGCGGAGCACCATCCGGCCCCAAAATCATTGTTTCGCGTTCTTTGCGTTCGTAACCCATATTACACATTCCATTTATTGTTTTTATTTTTCAGGCTTTTTGCCTTTGGAAGATGCACCATAACCACAAGGCTTAAACATCTAGCAAAAGAAGCTGGTAAAATTGCCTGTAAATAATTCAATCCAATTTTAGGAAAATACCGCTCAATCCAATTAAGGACTAAGCGGTTTTCCTAACCCCTATTAACGTTTGATCCTGATTAGCTCATCAAGCATTTCATCAGCAGTAGTGATAATTTTCGATGATGCTGAATAAGCCCGTTGCACCGAAATCAGGTCGGTAAACTCTTTAGCCAGATCCACATTGGAGCCTTCCAATGACTGTGAAGCAATGGAACCGGCTAATTGACCAGCCTCTCTTAATGACATAGCTCCTGATTGTATGGTTTCTTGATAAGCACCACCATCAGCAGCAGTTAAACCATTAGCGTTAGAAAATGTTGCTACCGGTAATTGATAAATTTTACGGGAAACTCCATTAGTAAAGTTCGCTGAAACAAATCCCTCACGATCAATGCTAACCCCTATTAAATTACCAAATGCCGAGCCATTTACATTTACCGAACTAAACCCGGAACTAGCATCAAATTGAGTTAATCCACCGACCCCATTAGTACCGTTCAAGCCCAGAGAAATAGTCTGGGCAGCAATACCTGCACTTTCCGCCCAACGAATCGTACCTGCCGCTGGCGCGCCAGAATCAGAAGCCAATATTGATAACGAAGTTGGCAATGTTGATCCGGCTGAATTGATCGTTCCATCGGCATTAAACACCACAGTTCCGGTTGCTAATTGTCCATCAACCAAACCAGTACCGCCAGCTACATCACTTGCTGGGGAAGCATAAACTTCAACATTCCACGTATTAGCCGCTGTCGCATCTTTTAAGAATGCCATCCGCAAATTACGAACTCCGCCAAGTGAATCAAACACCTGCACCGAACGTTCAAAGTCAGCAGTTACTGCGCCCGAAGCCATATTATTGGCACTTATCGATCCGTCATAGGTTGCGGCACTAGCAGAAATAGTTTGCGTGGACAGTAAATTACCATTTAACGAAAGCGCCGTGCTGGCCTCGGCCACGCCGCTAACACTGCTAATATTAACTGTCGATAAAGCAGATGTATTAGTCGAATTGGTATTAAAACTGCCATCAGCTTCGGCTTGCCAGCCTTGCAAATAATAACCGGCAGAATTACGTAAATTTCCGCTCTCGTCAGGACTAAAAGCCCCGGCTCTAGTATAAAGAAGATTAGGCTGAGTTCCGGTAGAGCCGGCTTGCTCGGTAACAGCAAAAAAACCGTTACCGGCAATGGCCATGTCTGTGGTTGAGGAAGCAGATTGGATCAATCCTTGTTGTGATACCTGTCTACGGCCTTCGGCTGACACTCCGCCACCAGAGGCCAGTACATTAGCAGTTTGTGATGAGACCAGGGCTGAAAAATCTGTTCTGGTTCGTTTATAACCAACAGTATTTATATTGGCGATATTATTGGAAATTCCGGACAAGGCACTTGCGTTTGCTCTTAATCCCTGAACCCCGATATTTAATGCAGCATATAGTGACATTTGTGCGCTCCTTTTATTGTTTGACGCTTATTATTGAGGAGCTTCTGCTATTTATGTTACAGGCAAACTATTCTGTGCCTGCTAGTATAACTTTAGTATCAGACGGCATTTACCTGCCGTACTGACAAAATATCGGTAAACGATACTCGAATAGTACCCATCAATAATGCCGGCTCGTCACCGGCAAAATCAACACCGGTGACAATACCTTTTACCGATGTGGAAACAGGAACTGCTTGGCCTGTATCATCTGTAGAAGTAATTTGAATTGTATATGCACCATCATCAAGCTGCACACCGGCATTATCTTTGCCGTCCCAATTAAATTGCTGCAACCCAGTTCCAGTTTCACCTGTGGTTTCAAAAACCACTTTGCCATTGCTGTCAGATATAACCACATTGCTGGTTAGTGCCGGACGATCCAGCGCATAAGACCAACTTGCCTGCCCATTTTGCAATGGAGCAGTGTTAATAGATAACGTTGCTTCTTTACCGATGAATGAAACCGCCGCCGTAGAAGAAGTAACAGCACTTTGACTTACCAGTGTTTCTAAACTCTTGTTTTGGGCAATTTGTTGCTCAACACCGGAGAACTGCACCAATTGACCGACGAATTCGGTTGAATCAAGTGGGCTTAGCGGATCTTGATTTTGCAATTGAGCCGTTAATAACGTCAAGAATGTATCAAAGTTCTCTGCAAGACCATTTGCTGCATCTGCTTGATTTGCTTGAGCAACACTTTGCCCAATTGAGGTAATTGCTGACATTTTATTTCCTAAGCCCTTATATCAATACGTTGTTCAGACATCAGCCAATAACCATACCCAGTATCAATATCAGGTATGTCATCAGATGAAGTATGTGCCATTATTTGTGCCAAAACCTGATTATCAACTGAACCTTGGCTGTCATCAGTTTGCTGTTCAGATCCATTATTTTCTTGACTTAACTGAAACTCTAAATCGTTTGAACCGAGATCAAACCCTTCGCGTATCAGAGCCTTACGTAATGAATCCGCGCCCTTTTGCAGATCTTGGAAAACCTCTGGGTTTTCAACGATCATAACCGCCTGCACCCGATTATCCGAAGTCATCGCTATTTTTACCTCAATGCGTCCCAATTGTGGAGGATCAAGCCGCATTTCAAACTTTGTGGCGCCAGAGACAGCACGCATTGCCAAACGGGCAGCAAATTTTGACACTGTTTCAGCACCGATTTTGGTAGCAAGAGCTGGATTAGCCGTAGCGGCGTTTTGCCCAATAGAACTTTGCGATGTCGATTTGCTTGCAAGTGTAGACGAGCCAACTTCAGGCTCTAGGCTAAGTCCAAAATCACTTGCCCGCGATTGCACCATGCTTTGCGTATCAACAGGTACTGTTGCCACTGGTATTGGTGCCACTGGTATTGCTGCTGAATTATTCAAAACTGCGGCGGCGATTATATTATTAACTACAGTAATTTGTTGTCCGCTTTGAGCCACACCAGAGCCATTAACCGGTACAAGAGGTTGCGAGCTGGTTGCAGATATATTTTGCCCCGTTGCAGAGGCCACAGAGTTTATCGATTGCGGGTTGCTAACTGAAGTGCGGCGATTTTCAAGACGCGAAGCCGCTGGCCCCACAAGTTCGTTTTTAACTGGCGGCAACACAGCTCCAGCCAATACTTGCGCCGCGCTCAAGATATTTGCCTGTGTGCCTTGTTGCGGTGTAACCGCTGGCGTTGCCGGTGCTGGCACCACACTATTTGTTTGGCTTTGGCTATTCACCAACGGTTTTTCACCGGGGCTTATTTGCGGTATTACTTGCGAAATTATTGTATTTTTTTGACCATTTGGAACTATTGGTAAGCTACTTACTGGCCCTTGGCCGGGTTGCGGAACAACCTGCAAGCCTTGTTTTGCAGAAACTATTGGTAAAATACCATGAACAGAATTTGTTAAAGTAAGGCCAGACTCAATTAT
>JAKITZ010000178.1 GCA_021647805.1 Robiginitomaculum sp. | reverse complement strand
TATCCTGCACTTCTAGGTCAATCAGTTCCTCTGTGGCGTTTGCTTTCATGGCAAAACCGTCCATTGCTGAATTATCAAACCCGGGCAAATCAGCAGGCGAGGTGATAGCTTCAGCCAAAACTCGGCCTAATAGATGATCGAGATCGCAAAGTTCTGTTTCCAGATGAAAATCATCTGTAGCAGTTTTGATCAGTGCCAGGCTTTCTTGGTAAGAAATCATCGGGAGCCACCGCCCAAATGACTTTTACCGCTGGCCAAGCGCACTGCATGACCAATAAACGGTGACATGATTTGCAAACATTCGCCGATTGCTTTTGGCGAGCCGGGTAATGATACGATCAAGGTCTGCTGGCAAACGCCGGCTATGGATCGGCTTAACCATGCAGTGGATATGGTTCTGGCGCTGGCGCTACGTAATACTTCACCAAAGCCGGGAGCAGGTTTTTCAATCACTGCGGAAATCGCTTCTGGGGTAATGTCACGAGCGGTTAATCCGGTGCCGCCAGTGGTCATTATCAATTCCACTGTTTGGCCAGAACACAAGTCAGTTAAGTTTTTCTCTAATTGTTGTTGGTCGTCGGGCAGCACTTTTTGCGATATTATAATTGCTCCCATATCTGTTAGTTTCTCAGCCAAAGTTGGGCCGGATAAATCTTTATAGGTACCGTCAGATGCCCGATCAGACAGGGTAATCACCGCGCAATTTACCCCTTGCAACGGTTTTGCCGCAGGGGTTTTTGCAAATTCAGCTACTGCGTCTGGAAGTCCTTCGGGACGTACCCAACGACCTTTTTTGCCACCTTCTTTAAGCAGAAGCGAAATGTCAGAAATGGTCAAAGCAGGTTCCACTGGCTTGGTGAGATCATATAGGGTCAAAAGGCTGGCACTTACTGCGCTTAAAGCTTCCATTTCGACACCGGTTTTATCAAAACAGGCAACCAAAGCATAAACTGCCACCGAATGGGTGTCTGGCTCTAACACCAGTCGTATTGCCACATGTTCCAACGGCAAAGGGTGGCAAAGAGGGATTATATCGGAGGTTTTCTTGGCACCTGAAATGCCGGCAATTTCGGCGATTTTCAATACATCACCTTTGGGCAGGGTTCCCGCAGCGATATGTGCAAAGGCATGTTGGCCAACAAATACCCTACCCATAGCCAATGCGCGGCGATTGCTTGGGGTTTTACCGCCAACATCGGCCATGTGAAAGGCAGATTTTCCGAATAATTCGCTCAATTTATCCTCCGATATCAGCTAGTTTTTGCGTACCACCGCTCAAGCCCTCATGCAGGAAATGCGTGGCTTTTTTGATGGTAAGACTTTTGCGAACAAATTCTTGTAATGCTGGTATGTCGTCATCACTTTGCAAGAAATGTCGAAAAGAAATACCATGCTCGGAAAATAGACATAAATGTAAATTTCCACGGGCTGATACTCGCAAACGATTGCAAGTGGCGCAAAAATCTTTGGAGTAAGGGGCGATAAGACCGATGCGTCCGGCAAAATCACCATGCACATATTCTTGCGCCGGCCCAGCACCAATTTCACGGGTTTTTTGTACCCAACCAACAGTTTGCAATTGCTCGGTAATATGGCTGGCCGGCAAATGGTGCTTTTTGAAGTATTCAGCATTATCGCCAGTTCGCATCAATTCGATAAACCTTATGCTTACTGGACGGGTTTTGATGAAATCAAGGAATGCTCCCAAACTTTGATCGTTAATTTCTTTGAGCAACACCGCGTTTAATTTAACCGATTTGTATCCTGCTGCAAGGCAAGCCTCGACCCCGTCCATCACTTGACCCAAGCGGTCATGACCAGTTAATTCATGAAAGGTGTTGGCGTCAAAACTGTCGATTGAGATGTTAATTGCATCAAGTCCGGCATCACGCCACTTTTGTGCATTTTGGGCTAATTTATAGCCATTAGTGGTGGTGGCTAATAGTTTTACCCCGTCTATGGCTTTTAGGGTGCGTACAATATCGGTAAAATCTTTGCGCAAAGTTGGCTCGCCGCCAGTAATGCGAATTTTCCACATGCCAAGCGCTGCAAATGCTGTGGCTAGCCGTCGAATTTCACCAAGAGCCATAAAACTGGGGCCGGGCTTTTTGCGAAACCCATCAGGCAGGCAATAAGAACAAGAAAAATTACAGACATCTGTCACAGACAAACGTAAATACGAAAAGTCACGACCATAGGTATCGCGCATCATCACTTTCCTTTCCAATTGCGGGAGGTATTGGTGTTTCCACTCAATCAATACCCGGTGACGACAATCGCCACTGTCTTAAAAGCCATGCCCAAACAGGCGAAGGTTTTTAAGCTTCGGAAGTAATAGAGGTAAGATAGTAGGCAATTGCCAAAAGATCAAATCAAACATCTGCGACATTTTGGCTTAGTAGATTTATATTTGTCACATACAGTATTCTGTGTGCATTATAGTTATGTCGTTTGGGTGGCTTGGACTTATTAAATGCACGATTGGAATGATCAGCATGCTTTGCAAATAATTGCGGACTGCGCCAAAAATGGCCAAGTTCTAACCAGTGCTTTGCGACAATTAGTTGATAATTTTGGATATATTGACGATGCGTCGATTGCACCATTGGCCAAAGCTTTCTTGCGCTCAAAAGCCGAAGTTTACGGGACAATCCAATATTACAGTGATTTTCGCGATTCTGCGCCGGCAGAACATGTTTTACGTATTTGCCAAGCTGAAAGCTGTCAGGCGGTAGGCAGCAAAAAGATCACCAAGCTCGTAACCACTAAAACCGGTATTGCTTTGGGTCAAACCAGTTCTGATGGCCAAATAAGCCTAGAGCCAGTATATTGCCTTGGGCTTTGCGCTAATGGGCCAGCGGCGGAGTTCGATGGTAATCCTGTGGCCGAATTAGATGAAGCAAAGATCGACAAAATTCTTAGCGGTATTAGATCATGAGCGCGAATGCCGTAACCCGCATTTTTGTTCCCGGCGACATGTTAGCTATTGCGTTGGGGGCTGGTGAATTGGTCAAAGAGCTGCAAAAGCAGGCTGAAATTCGCAATACCTCAATAGAAATTATTCGCAATGGTTCACGAGGAATGTGCTGGGCTGAAACTTTGTTGGAAGTGCAAACAAATGCCGGGCGTGTGGCCTATGGCAATGTGAAGGCAACTGATGTGAACAGTCTTTTCGAAGCAGGGTTTTTGAACGGTGGTGACCACGAAAAAGCATTAGGGCAAACTGAAGAAATTCCATGGTTGGCCGAACAGCAACGGGTGATTTTTAACCGTTGTGGAATTATTGATCCGCTAAGTTTAGGCGAATTTCAAGACTCTGGTGGTTTTATTGGATTGCGCAAAGCTTTGCAAATCTCGCCCGCTCAAATTGTTGAGCAAGTAACACGCTCTGGTTTGCGAGGCCGCGGCGGTGCCGGTTTTCCTACCGGCATTAAGTGGCAAACGGTATTGGATACTGCCGGAGCGATAAAACATATTGTTTGTAATGCTGATGAAGGCGATAGCGGTACGTTTTCTGATCGGCTTATCATGGAGGGTGACCCATTTCGGCTGATCGAAGGAATGATCATCGCTGGCCTTGCGGTTCGGGCAGAGCAGGGGGTGATTTATTTGCGCTCTGAGTATCCATTTGCAGTGAAAATGATGCGGGCAGCTATTGAAATGGCTGAAGCAGAAAATTGGTTAGGCAAGAATATTCAAGGCTCAGGCAAAACGTTTAATATGGAGGTTTTTGTCGGTGCTGGTTCTTATGTTTGCGGTGAAGAAACGGCTCTGTTGGAAAGTCTTGAGGGCAAGCCCGGAATTGTGCGCTCAAAGCCGCCATTGCCGGCGATTGCTGGTCTGTTTGGACAACCGACAGTAATAAATAACGTCATTACTCTTTGCGCTGTTCCTGATATTTTGGCCAAAGGTGGTGATTGGCATGCAAGCCTTGGAATTGGCAGATCGACTGGGACTTTGCCATTTCAATTGGCCGGTAATGTCGCCAAAGGCGGATTAGTTGAATTGCCATTTGGAGTTAGTTTGCAAAAGGTAGTCGATGATTTTGCTGGCGGCACCAAAGATGGCTCAAAAATAAGAGCGGTGCAGGTTGGTGGGCCATTGGGGGCGTACCTGCCACCGGAGTTGTTTGATACGCTAACTGGCTATGAGGAATTTGCGGCGATTGGTGCCGGTATCGGCCATGGCGGAATTGTGATATACGGCTCGTCAATTAATATGCGTGAACAGGCGAAATACGCCTTTGAGTTTTGCGCCGAAGAAAGCTGTGGTAAATGTACGCCATGTCGCATTGGCTCTATAAGAGGTTATGAATTGTTAGGTGCTGAACAAATAGATAAATCGCTGATCGATGATCTTTGTGAAGTGATGATTGAGGGTTCAGCCTGCGCTATGGGGGCGATGACACCAATTCCAGTGCAATCATTGATGCGCTATTGGCCAGAAGATTTCGCCGAAGATATTAAGGCTAAATCCTAATGAGTATCGAGCAGTATATTGATTTGGGAACTCCGCCAAGTTGCAGCAAAAACAGTGTGCAGGTAAACATTGACGGAGTAGAAATTACTGTTCCCGAAGGAACTAGTGTTTTACGGGCGGCTCGGTTGGCTGGACTTGATATTCCGTCGCTTTGTGCCACTGAAAGCCTTAAAGCCCTTGGGTCATGTCGTTTGTGTCTGGTGGAAATCGAAGGAGTAAAAGGCACGCCTTCATCATGTACTACGCCGGTACGTGACGGTATGAAAGTACAAACTGAAACTGCGAAATTGGCTAAATTGCGTCGTTCAGTGATGGAACTTTATATCTCTGATCACCCGTTGGATTGCCTTACCTGTTCAGCCAATGGTGATTGTGAATTACAAGATATGGCTGGGCGCGTTGGTTTGCGTGATGTGCGCTATGATCGCCAAGGTGAAAACCATCTTTCGGCTACTAAGGACACTTCCAATCCGTATTTCACCTTTGATCCGGCAAAGTGTATTGTTTGTGCCAGATGCGTTAGAGCCTGTTACGAAGTGCAAGGTACATTGGCGTTAACTGTGGCCGGGCGCGGGTTTGATGCCGTTATTGCCGCAGGTAATACTGATTTTTTCACTTCGGAGTGTGTTTCATGCGGCGCGTGTGTGGCGGCGTGTCCCACCGCTACTTTGATGGAAAATACAGTAATTGAACACGGACTACCTGATCGGGTGGTAAAAACCACATGTGCTTATTGCGGGG
>JAKITZ010000177.1 GCA_021647805.1 Robiginitomaculum sp. | reverse complement strand
TGTCTTGATCAATGGCGGTGGTCTGGTTGGCCTAACCACAGCTTTGGCCTTACAAAGCGGCGGCCTACAGGTGGCTGTCATTGACCCCTTACCGTTTGAAACCCAGCTTACGCCAGAATTTGATGGTCGATCATCTGCCATTTCATTCGCCAATATGCGAATGCTTGAAGCTTTGGGTGTAAAGGCACGTTTACAAAAGAACATCAACCCTATCAATGAAATACTAGTCAGCGATGGTCGTGCAGATGACGGCTTGAGAGCTGGCGGGCCAGGGCCAATGTTATTACACTTTGATCGCGATGAGCTTGATGGCGTTGGTGCCGGCGAGCCATTGGGCTGGATGGTAGAAAATCGTTATATGCGACTGGCCTTATTGGCGCAGTGTCGTGACCAGCAAGGAATTACCCTGTTCGACAAAACAACAATATCTGATTACCAACTTGACGGTCAAAATTGGCAAATCACCCTAAAAAACCAGCGGCAAATCGTCACACCGCTACTGGTTGGCGCTGAGGGCAGAAATTCGCCATTACGCGAAAGTGCAGCAATTCGTACTCATAAGTGGGGCTATAATCAATGGGGAGTGGTAGCAACCATTGAGCACGAAAAGCCACACAAAGGAATTGCTCACGAGTACTTCTTGCCAACCGGCCCGTTTGCTATTTTACCATTAAGCGGCAATAGGTCCTCTTTGGTCTGGACAGAAAAACCAGCATCTGCACAATTCTTGCAATCGTGTGACCCAGTGTTTTTCCAAGCAGAGCTAGAGCGAAGATTTGGGTCGTTTTTAGGTAAACTAACCCTAACCGGCCCCAGATGGGCATACCCGCTTACTTTAATGTTGGTTGAAAAATATACCGCTGAAGCTTTGGTTTTAGTCGGAGATGCTGCCCACGGCATGCACCCAATTGCCGGACAAGGGTTTAATGCTGGCATTCGAGATGCTGCCGTTTTAGCAGATGTATTGTCTCAAACCCTACGCAATGGCCTTAGCGTCAACGATACAACCGCATTAAAATCTTATGAGCAAAGACGACGCTTTGATAATACTTCCCTATTGGCAGCAACCGATGTCTTTGTTCGAGTGTTTTCCAATGACATTGCTCCAATACGACACTTACGAGGCCTTGGAATGGGTGTTGTCGATGCAATTGGTCCGTTACGAAAATTCTTCGCCAAAGAGGCTGGTGGTGGAATTGGTCCATTACCAAACCTGCTTCGCGGTGAACTACCCTAGCTTTCTAGCTTCATTTTCAAGCATTATCGGCACACCGTCACGGATTGGGTAAGCCAATTTGGCTTTTTTAGACAATAATTCCTGAGCCTTTTTATCATAAACCAACGGCCCATGGGTAATTGGGCAAACCAAAAGATCAAGCATCTTTGGGTCTGGTTCACGAGGGGTTGTTGTTTCATTGCTCATTGTTGATTTTTACGTTTCTTTTAATTAAATAACAAGGATGAAAGCCGCCGTCTGCCCTTAGCGGTAATTTCAGAGCCAGATCCCGCTGCTTCAAACAGCTTTAACAACATTTTACGAGCTTGTTGGTCATTCCAATTTAGCTCTGTTTCCAAAATAACAAACAGCTCATCCATTGCCTGATCCATCTTGCCAATGCCGGACAAGCCTTCAGCCAAAGCAAATCTGGCTTTAAAGTCATTTGGGTTGTTTTTTACCGCCGCAAACAATGGCTGCATCTCATCATTAGATGGCGCACCTTCCGCTAATTCAATAGCTTTGCCCGCACCAATAATATCTACATGTTGCAAGCTTTCTTCGGTCACTGATTGTAATATATTTCTAGCACTCAGAACATCATCATTAGCCAAATAAACCCGGATCATTCCAGCTATTGCTTCAGGGGCATCTTCTTTTAGGCTAATTGCTGCTGCGTAATCCTGTGCCGCTCCACCCAAATCGCCAAGCTCAAAGCTTTTATTTGCCCGCTCAACCAGATCAGCAACCTCTTTGTCTACGTCCATGTCCCCAGTTAATTTATCTATAAACTCTTGTAATTGACTTTCAGGCAAGGCGCCGGAAAACCCATCCACCGGCTGACCGTCTTTGAACGCAAACACTGCCGGGATTGAGCGAACCTGTAATTGTCCAGATATGGCCGGGTTTTCATCAACATTGATTTTGACCATTTTAACTTTGCCGCCAGCTCGTTTAACCAGTTTTTCCAAAGCTGGCCCAAGTTGCCGACACGGCCCGCACCACGGCGCCCAAAAATCAACAATTACGGGAACCGTGCTTGATGGCTCAATCACCTCAGCCATAAAACCGGCATCAGTTCCATCAATTATTAAGTTTTGTGTATCTGGTTGCTGTTCTGTCATATCACTTGCATCTGTTTATTGTGTCAAATTTATAAATGGAATTTATTTTACGTTATAACAAGAGCAGCTTCACCGTCATTGCTCGTAAAATCAACCAAAACCGGATCATGGTTTGTTTTATTGGCAAACAAAATCAGATCTGTCGCAGAAATAGCCGTTGTCGCGTTATTCTTCAATGGGTGAAAATTTACCGGATTGGTTTCCAATAAAGCCTTATCTAATACAAAGGTTACTTTGCCTTTGGTATCATTTATCAAGGCAAATGCGGTAACAGAGCCGGGCGTTACCCCTAAAATACTTTGCATAAGCTCGGCGCTGGCAAAAGAAAGTCTCGCACAACCTAAAACCTTATGTAACTGGTTTAGCCGTATCTTGGTGTTGCCCAGTGCGGAAATAAGAAACAATCTGCCTTTTTTGTCTTTTAAGAAAAGATTTTTGCTGTGTCCTCCAGGTAGAGTTTTCTTGATGTCTTCACCATCTTCAACAGTAAATATTTCCCGGTGCTCAACCGTATTGTGAGAAATACCAAGTCCGTCAAGATAAGCAAAAAGCTCGTCACGGGATGTTGTCATAATTGTTACAACTCCAAAACATCAAAACCGCAAAATACTAACATCAATCAAGCTAATGTCTCTCGTCTCTTGTGATAATTCAAATAATACTGATGATTGTTATTATCGCTCTTGCAAAGAGTAGCTCTTTAGGACATAACGCCCGCCTGTTCAGCATTAAAGAACAGATGTGGTTATTTGGATGCGGGCGTAGCTCAGGGGTAGAGCGAAACCTTGCCAAGGTTTAGGTCGTGAGTTCGAATCTCATCGCCCGCTCCAAAACGCCTTAAATCAACTCTTCAAGCCGCAGTGCTTTTAATTTGACAGTGTCGATTTACAGGCTTGGTTGATCCCACAACCACCAAGCACTCTTGGTTTTAAACAACAACTTAGCGGCTGGTTTTTTATAAGCATATCAGTTACCGTGATACCGTTTTTGTAAGTCGGCTATAGTTTCCGGCGCATTACTTGTTGGGAAACATTAGTTTGAACAACTTTATAACCGAACTAAGACGCCGTAATATGTTCCGGGTAGCTGGGGTTTACGGCGTGGTTGGTTGGGTTGTCGCTCAAGTTGCCGGAGTGCTGGAAAGTGCCTTAAATTTACCGCCATGGCTTGATACTGTGACCGTCGGCCTGCTACTGATCGGCTTTCCGACCGCATTATTGCTTGCTTGGGCGTTTCAGATGACCCCCTCTGGCATCAAGCGAGCTGGATCGGTGACCGAGGGAGATCGGCTTAGCCCGCGCCAACGGCGCATTTTGGATTTCTCGATTTTATTGTTGCTGATTGTGGTGTCCGCGGTGGTGTTGTGGCAGGGCATTGGTGGTCTTGGCTCGGCTATAGAATCTACCGCAAAGAAAAGCCCGGAGGCACAACGCGCTAAGCTTGAAACCAGAGAGATTACCGACCAACGGCCATCTATTGCTGTGCTTCCATTTGATGATTATTCACCTGCTGGTGATCAGTCATATTTTGCCCATGGCATCTCCGAAGAGCTGTTAAATGTATTGGCAAAAATCAAGGGTTTGCGGGTGGTATCGCGTACCTCAGCCTTTGCGGTACAAGATCAAAATATTGGTATTGAAGAAATTGCTGCCGCGCTACAAGTCAATCATATTTTAGAGGGAAGTGTTCGCAAAGCCGGTTCGACGTTACGGATCACTGCCCAGCTTATAGATACGAAAAATGATGCACATTTGTGGTCGCAAACCTATGATCGGCCGCTGAGTGCCGAAAATATTTTCCTGATCCAAGATGATATTACCGCCGCAATTGTCGGCAAGATCGCAGATATATTACAACCTGAAACCGACCACGCTAAAATGCGCACATCTTCGCTTGAGGCTTATGAATATTATCTTCGGGGCCGGGAGCAGATGAACCAGCGTAAGCCAAAAAGCTTAACCGTGGCGGTTGAAAATTTTAGTCAGGCAATCACAATTGACCCTGATTATGCCTTGGCTTTTGCTGGTCTTGCTGACACGTATTTGTTGATGGAATCTTATGCGGACATGCCGACGGAGCAAAGCATTTTAATGGCTAGGCCTAATGTGAAGCGTGCATTGGAGTTGGCACCAAATTCTGCCGAAGCGTTGAGCGCTGCTGCATTATTGGCGTTAAATGAAGGACGCGACAAAGATGCTTTGGAGCTTTCACACCGGGCAATTGCCGCCAACCCGAGTTTTTCAGACGGGTATTTGCGTCAGGCTTTGGCTTATTTTAACTTGGGCGAGACCGAGGAAGAATTAAAAGCGTTACAAACAGCGCGAGCTCTGGATCCTTTGTCCGGCATTATCCTCAACAATCTTGCCGGGGCGTACAGCGATTTAGGTAATCGCGTTGCGGCCAAGCAAGCCAACCGGCAAAATATCCACTGGAACCCGCAAAGCCCCTACGGGTACTCTGATCTTGCCGTTATGTTGCTGGAAGAAGGTGCGTTGGGCGAAGCGCATATCTTGTTAAAGGATGCACAGGCGCTAAATTCAGATGATGCATTGGTCCAAACTTTATTGACCCGGCTTTATACCCGTATTGGGCTTTTTGATCTAGCGATCAACCTAGCCAGCGAACGGGTTTTAATTGATCTATTACAAGGCAAGCTCACACAAATTCCGCCATCAAAAATCGACGAGATGGATAATTTGACCAAAGCTTATGTGCTTTATTTGCTGCAGGATTTTCCAGCTTCATATGAAAATTTCAAACAAACGGTAAGCCAAAATTACTGGGAGGAGCAACCGATCCTGCCGGAGTTTATTGATATGGCCGCGATTGCCTCCTTTGTTTATCGGCACCAAAGTGACAGCAAAGCAAGCGCTCTCGCCGATAAGGTCGAAAACATATTATCGGATAATAGCTTGTACAATACAGATTTG
>JAKITZ010000001.1 GCA_021647805.1 Robiginitomaculum sp. | reverse complement strand
TTCAGATGATATTTGCCGCCGAACATTGAACATCATACGTTCCGCCAAAGTTAAATCGACTTTACAGAGCGGTGATGAAGCGGCCATATCGACAGTTCGCGAAATTGGAGCGATGATGAACAGACTTAAAGCCAGTCAAAAATAACCTCTGTAATACGGTTTTAAGTTTCAATATTTTACAAATACAACATTATAGGTCGTCGCTGCGCGGCTTACCCGAGTGATCCAGTCTTCCTGCTATTAGCTCTAACGATAGTTACAGGGATGTATCCCGACCTCATTCTAAGCTGTCGCAAAGCGACTATGAGGGACAAGAACGGAATGACGGCGTTTTGTTATTGTCAACATTAAGACCCTCACCATTCGATCAAAATTGAGCGCTACTCAATTTATGTCCTCACCCCCTCCCTAGCCGGGAGAAGGAGTCCGCCTCGTGATGTTTTGACATTTGATGGTGAGACAAAAGACAAGATGTTTTCCTCCCCTCGCTTGCGTGGGATGTGGGCGCGAAGCGCTCGGAGGGGGTACGTTCGTGATCTTAATGAATATGTTTTGCACTTCACCACGGATCGTCATGTCGTGCTTGACGTAGGTTCCATCCTTGTAGGTGGAGTCAGTGTGAATGGTGTAAGTTATTGGCCGGTCTTGATGTGACTTCAATCGGTGGATGGATTGCGGCTTTCGCCGCAATGACGAGAATAGTTGCAAGATTAAACAAGGGTGAACAAGGGGCGCATTTGCAATACTGCTTGATACTTAATTAGCAATCATTGGCAAAGACAGCCCATAAACTAAGGGTTAATTGGCAAAGAATTAGCAATCATTGACCCTTGTTCACCCTTGAACAACGGGGATAAGTTTCAACCATGCTCTCTTTACTCGCACTTGCTATAGTGGTCTTGCAAATGGTTATAATTTGTCAATTTGCGGCTCTTTGACATGGTGAATATTCTCTAAACTCAATGAAACCTGAGTTTTAATAAAGAATTTCTTTAACATTGCTCACAAACAATATTGTTTTGTAGTCAGCCTTTTTAAGCTTTATCCGCTGGGGAAAGCACTAGGAAATTGCTAATGGTTTTTTGTAAGTGCTATTTAATCAAATTGGCATTTTTTGCCCACTCGCCATATGTACCTGTTGATCTGGTTTTTAAGTCTTCATCGCTGGGGTTTTCAAACAATGGTTTTGGCTCAATTCCGGCTCCGTCCAAAACCCGGTTCATGAAACTGAACAAAGCGCAAATCAAAGCAGCGTCATATATTGCTTCTTCTGTCCAGCCAGCTTTTAAGGCTGCTTTCATGTCATTTGCTGTGACTTTTGCCGGAGACAAAGTAAGTTTTCGCAAGTAAGCAAATAACGGCCTGTACTTTGCAGGTATTTCGGCAGTTTGCTCATCGATAATTAGATCGTCGATTAGTTTTTCTTCAACGCCAAAGGCTCTGGCCATTAATTTGTGCGCCCCAAAACAAAATTTGCAAGCATTTAAGCCAGAAACAAAGGCCGCTATTAATTCACGGTCGCCCAAACAAAGCGGGCTATTATCATCCCGCAAGACCTGGTCATGCAAAGCTATTAACGGGGCAACTCCACGGGGAAACCGCTTAAACAACTCTTCTAACCTAGCATCTTTTGCTAATGATGGGTAATGGCTCATGGGTTAAACTACACAGGTGATCCCTGTCCCTTTTATATTGCAATACCCGTCTGGGTTTTTGGCTAAATATTGTTGGTGCTCTTCTTCGGCCAGCCAAAATTTTGCACCGGTAATTACCTCGGTAGTTATTTCACCAAACCCTTTAGTATTTAGTAATTTTTGGGTGGTGGCGAGTGATAAGATCGCTTGATTAAACTGATCATTTGTATTGGTAAAAATCATCGAGCGGTATTGCAAACCAATGTCATTGCCCTGACGATTGCCTTGAGTTGGATCATGGTTTTCCCAAAACACCATTAGTATTTGCTCAAAAGAGATCAGTGCCGGATCAAACACCACCCGCACAGATTCAGTATGGTTTGTTTGTTTTTGGCAAATTTCAGTGTAATTTGGGTTTAAGGTTTCGCCGCCTTGATAACCCACCATGGTGACGTGAACGCCCTCTAATTGCCAAAACAATCGCTCTGCGCCCCAAAAACAACCCATGGCTAAATCGATATATTGCATTTGCTCTGGCCATGGCGGCAACAAAGCGTGGTTATTGACGAAATGTAGTAATTGCGGATCAGTCATCAGGGTCTCCGAGCTTTGATTGCCGCGCTAATAAGAGCGCAAACAAAATAATTCCCAACGGCCAAAGTGAAACATTCATTATCCCGCCAGAAGAACCAAACAGATCGCCAATAGTATGAAACGCTTGCCTGCCCTGCATTACCGAACGCCAAATGCCAAAAGCAAATAACAAACCATTACCTAATAGGCCAAATACTATAATACTGCGAAACAAGTTCTAAAATCCTAGCTGTTTATCCTTAAGTTTACACATAATGCACAAAAGACATAATGTCATGGGGTTCACGCTCTTGTGAAACTAAAAACCCTCGTTATAAAGACGCAGGCATAAAGGTGAGGTGGCCGAGTGGTCGAAGGCGCACGCTTGGAAAGCGTGTGTGCGTTAATAGCGTACCGTGGGTTCGAATCCCACTCTCACCGCCATTGCTACGGTGCTGGTGGTACCAGAACTCGCCGAACCAAGATGATCTTTATGCAAATACGTTACATTGCCATTGGTTATCCGAGCGATCTTGCCGATATAGTCTGTTTGCTTCGCTGTGCTGGTATCGTCCACATGGATCAACGTGCCACTTGCATCATAAACGTTATAAATAGTCTTGCCATTTACCACGCTTCTCACCCGCTTACGATTGCCATCATACAGATAACTACCACTGGCCGAGCCGCTGATCAATACCGGTTGATCCGACGCCACTGCAGTGGCCTTCTTCGGTTATATTCAGTCCCCCGGACTGAATATTTGACCGTTGGTCAACCAACTACGAAGTAAGTGAAGTTCTGTGCGCCAAGCGAGATAACATTACCACGGGCATCATGGCTTATGGCACGAGTGCCTTTGACACTGTCTGCGGTCTGCGTAACCATATTAGTGGCATTGTTGTAAGTGTTGATGATATTGCGCGAACCAAGCGTCTTGGTACGGATATTACCAAGCCACTGCCGTGGCCTTCTTCGGTTATATTTGATCCCCCGGATCAATTATTTGACCGTTGGCCAACCACCTACGAAGCATAACCAAAGCTACCCGCACCCCATGGCCCAGCGGCAGTAGTTAACCGACCCAATTGATCATAAGCATATACCCGATTGTTGGCCGAAGTTACTGCATCGGTAATGCTGATGACTTTACCACGAGCATCATAAGCATAGGTATAATCAAGTGCCACTGATCCGCCCGGCTTGGCAGTACGGGTGTGTAAAGGTTGCAGCCTAGCGTTTAAGGTCTGGGTGAATACCTATCATTTTTTTTCAAAACATTTTTCAAATAATCTATTGCAGGTGAAGGTTGGTCGTAAATTACATTTATGATCCGGTTCAGCTTTTTATATCTAGCGGTAAATTCTATCATGTTGAGTATATCACTCATACCTTCGTCAACGTGAAAACTGGTAAGTATGTTTTTAGGTCTAAAGAGGTCTCTAAAAAAACCCCTCTTTTCATACCCGCCATCAATGATGGTATCATCAACAGCATCATGCAAGCTTGAAGCGTCTGCGCCAGATAGGCAAAAATATTCCACTTTGTTATCGAGTAAGTGTATGACAGCTTTTTCAAACATAGTGTCATCTACTTTGTTTTGAAGATGGATTAACGCCAAAGATGGAGAAGTTGTTCTAAACTCCATGCTAGTGACATTTTCAAGCTTGGTGAATTTTCCACAAAGCCCTTCATATGCTTCTTGATTTAAACCAGAACTCATTGCGCTTCTTTCTTGATTTCTTTAATTTGTTTCTTCCAGTCTTTTATATCACGTTTGTGTTTGTTTTCTCGCGTTTTACGTTGTTGCTTCTGCTGTTTCTTGGTAGTTTTACCAACCATTTCAGGCTTAACAGTAGGGTTCTTCCTCTCTGATTTGATTCTAGCTTTATGCTCTTTTATATTCTTCTTCATGCTTCGAACTGCTTTTTTCTGCGATGTTGTCAGTGCTTTTTTCGTTAGAATTCTAGTTGCAATACCTATACCTACTGACACACCCCGTCCAATAGGTGTCATTGTTGCACCAATCAAAGTGCCTTTTGCAAACGCTTCACTATATGGGCGAAAACCAGCTTCAGCAATCGTAGCACTCTCAGCAGACATCCCAGAATTATACATGTCCGTCCAGCAGCTGTCGCAACCACCGACCATACCCGTTGGGTCAGTAAAGTTTATTGGATCGTTGTATGTATAAGTATAACGATTGAACATTCCCGGTCTTTCCGCGCTAAACTCTACCGGATCAATGCTTAGGAACCTACCCAGTGCCGGATCGTAATAACGCGCCTGCATGTAGTTCAGGCCGGTGGCTTTGTCCTTGATATGTCCGGTAAATCCATCAAGGTTATCATTTGCCGCCGGGTTAAGGATAGTCTCGCCAAATGGTGTGTATTGTTCGTTCCACGCAATGTTGCCTGCGTTAACTCCATTGCCAATCGTACCCGTGCTTGCCGAACCGAGATGATCCTTGTGCAGGTAAGTTACATTGCCATTGGTTACCGAATAAAGCGCACCAAGATAAGCTGGATTGCTGTGATAAGCATAAGTAGCCACTCTCACCGCCACTTTCTGTCTCGCGGCGTGAAGCGGTGTTTCTTTGTAGCTTTGGCTCTAAAGGTTGCTGTTATTTCACGTGCTTGCCTTTACAAGCTTGTGCTCTGTCGGCATCAGTTACTTTTGTAGTGTAAAGACTCTATGGGCAGCGTAATGAAATTTCATATCATATTTTATATAAGCCTGTTTGGGCTTTTTTTCACACAGCCAAGTTATGCCGTTGATGACATTGTCGATGATGAAGTGATTGTTACCGCCAGCCGACACAAATTACCGACTAAAGATTATGCTGGCAGCGTTTCGGTTTTGGGGCAGGAGCAATTACAGCTGATTGCCCCTGTGCATCCGGCGGAAGCTTTAAATGAAATTGCCGGAGTTAATATCCATAGAAATAGCGGACAAGAACACCTAACCGCGATTCGCTCTCCGGTTCTAACCGGCGGAGCTGGCGCAGGTTCGTTTTTATACCTAGAAGACGGTGTTCCATTACGTGCCGCCGGATTTTCCAATGTTAACGGTCTGTTTGAAGGCGCGCTGGATCTTGCTGGCGGCGTTGAGGTCACCAAGGGGCCGGGTAGTGTGCTTTATGGCTCCAATGCTGTGCATGGCCTTGTAAATATATTATCTCAGGCTCCAAGTTCGAAGCAAGACCTGTTCGTTGATATTATGGGCAGCAGCGCCGGGTATGCGGGTCTTAAAACTTCGGTCAATGGAGATGCGCTATTTGGGCGTTATCGTATTTCGGCAAGCCTTGTACATGATGCGGGTTTTCGCGAAGACTCCGGCTTTGATCAACAAAAAATACAAGTCCGTCACGATGTTGATATTGGCCTTTGGTCACTAAAAACTCTGGCCACAGTGCAAAACTTAAATCAGGAAACCGCCGGATTTATCAGAGGCTTTGAGGCATATAAAGATAGTGATGTCTCACGAACCAACCCCAACCCTGAGGCTTTTAGGGACGGAAAGTCTGCGCGCATTGCCATGCACTTTACCAAAGTAACAGATGGTAATTCCAGATTGTCATTTATTCCTTATGCGCGCTGGACAGATTTATCATTCAGGCGACATTTTGTGCCGGGAAAAGCACTTGAGGATAACGGTCATAAAAGCATTGGTCTGCTTTCCTCTGTTAGTGGAGCCTCTAGTTTTGGCGAATACTCCCTTGGCGTTGATGCAGAATATACCAAGGGGTATTTGCGTGAATTTCAACCTGGCCCCAACGTGTTTTCATTTATTCAGGGCGATCACTTTGACTATAATGTGAGCTCTTACGTTTTGTCGTCTTATGTGCAAAACAGGTTCGATCTTGGGGCAAAAACCAAAATCAATATCGGTGTTCGCGCCGATTACACATATTATAATTACCAAAATAAAATCGATAATGGCCGGTTCGGGCGCTTTATCCGTATTCCGGACAGGCAAGATAGCTTCTTTGTTGTGACCCCTAAAGTCGGAATTACCCATCAGTTCACCGATAATTTAAGTGCCTATGGCCGCTATGCCCGTGCGGGCAGGGCGCCGCAAGTAACCGATGCCTACAGCTTGCAATTAGGGCAGGTCGCTGGCGAAATAAAACCGGAAATTCTCGACAGTTTCGAGCTTGGGTTAAAGGGCAATGCTGGCAATGTGACGTTTGAGTTGGCAGCGTTCGTGATGCGCAAAGATAATTTCTTCTTTCGAAACGCCAACGGTTTTAATGTGGTTGATGGCAAAACAGACCATAGCGGTATTGAGCTGAGCTTTGCGGCGCCTTTATCTGGTTTTCTGGACATTTCCGGTGGTTTTACTTTGGCCAATCACATTTATGGCTTCACTGATATTGTCGGTTCACCGTCCAGCTCGATTACCAAAGGCAATCAAGTGGATACGGCTCCCAATACATTAGGGTTTTTGCAAATCACCGCGCGTCCAAATCCTAAATTGCAAACTTCCTTAAAATGGCAACATGTCGGGGACTATTATCTGGATCCCGGCAATACAGCCAAATACGGCGGACATAATGTTTTTACGCTTCGTTCAAATTATCAACTGACAGAGCAACTTAACATTTATGGGCGCATCGACAATTTATTTGATGCGGCCTATGCGGATCGTGCTGATTTTGCTTTTGGTTCTTATCGCTATTTTCCAGCCCGCCCAAGAACCCTGTTTTTTGGTATCAGGTATCAAGGTTAAAAGATCAGAAACAACATAAAAAGAATACTAAAAAAGACCAGACTCTACTTCCTTTGAAATTCTGATCTTTCGTTCGTACATCAATAACTAAATTTGCTGACATTAACATTAACAGGCTTGTTATAAGGAATACAGTTTGGTCCACGCGATTTGATAGTTTCCATCCAGCAATCTTTATCAAGCTCAATTATCCCACAAAATTGAACTTTTTGGTTAAATCTCAAATCGTTATAGTCAGGGCGTTTAATGTTATTGAAGTTTAATGCAATCATTTTATCGTAAGTTTTGTGCATCAGATCATCAATACTTGGATATACATATATCCCCTCACCAACTCTAACGATTTGAGATTTAACCAAAAATTAATATTGTTGTTGAGATAAATCGCCTTAACATTGAGGTTCTCTAGTGTTTGTTTTTTCTGACATTATATTTGACCATTTCGCAGAACAGTTTGCGAAAGTTATTTGCAATAACAACCTTTACACAAATTGTGATATGATAGCTTCGCCCGGGCAGTAAGTGTCACAAGAAATTGCGGCCTCGGTGGCAATGCGAACTCTTTGTTGATGGTTTAGCTGAGGATCAATAGCCAATGCCGTATAGTCAGCTCCCAAGGCATAATCAATTCCAGAACCTCTAGCCCATAATTTGTTGTTTTGCATTCTTGCAAGAGCTAATCGATGGTCTACGTCCCAAACACTAGTGTCTTTATTCACCAATATGCCTGACATACCAAATGATGGAGTAGCAGAATCGCTACTTTCTTTGGAAACACCCTCGTCTTGAAAAATGTTTCGAATTGTATTGGCAACAGCTAATGGTGTTTTACTGTCGTCCGCCGCCAGACAATCCCAAACCCCAATCGCCAAAATATATCCAGTGATGTTGTTCAAAAATTGGCGTATCACCAACGCTACAAGCATTATTATACCCGACCTAAACACTTTTCCCGTCTGATAATGCAGTAATTATTGTCATAATCTAATCCTGTTCTATTGCTTGTTTTTGCATCACAAATAGTTCTTGTGCGGCTTGTTCTGCCTGCGCCATCATTTCTGTAAATTGTTGTTTGCTCATTGGTCGGTCTTCAGCCGAAGCCTGCACTTCGATCAAACCACCAGAACCAGACAATACAAAATTGGCATCTGTTTGTGCAGTGCTGTCTTCGGCATAATCAAGATCACAAACAGCCATATCTTGCCAGATACCGCATGAAATGGCCGCTGCCTGATCAAATACCGGATCAGTTTCAAGCAATCCTTTTTCAACTAATCCCATGGTGGCGATTTTCAAAGCAAGCCATGCACCGGTAATTGATGCAGTTCTGGTGCCGCCATCGGCTTGCAGGACATCGCAATCAAGCACTATTTGCCGCTCGCCCAGCAAAGTAAGGTCGGTAACCGCTCGTAATGACCGCCCGATCAATCGCTGAATTTCTTGCGTGCGTCCTGATTGCTTGCCGGCTGCGGCTTCACGACGGCCACGGGTGTGGGTTGCCCGGGGCAACATTCCGTATTCTGCCGTTACCCAACCTTTGTTTTTGCCGCGCATCCATGGCGGAACCCGCTCGTCGACCGATGCCGTGCATAATACTTTGGTATTGCCAAACGAGATCAGACACGACCCTTCTGCATAGCTTGCCGCGCCGGTTTCAATATTGACTTCTCGCATTTGTACTTGCTCTCGTCCTGATGGTCGCATTGTTCTCTCCTGTTATTTTGTTGCTGTTCTACCCTTGCCTGATGGTGGGATAAACCCCAAATTACCTAGAAGTTAAAACTCAGGATCCTAAATAAATTATCATGTCCATCATTCGCGGCCCTAGCATTTCCGATCTTGATCAACGCTCGCGCGAGATATTTCGCGAGATCGTCGAAAGCTATCTAGCTAACGGTGAGGCTGTTGGTTCAAAAACCTTGGCAATCAGCGGCGCTAGCGGGCTGTCTTCGGCCTCGATTCGCAATACTATGGCGGCTTTAACCTCGGCAGGGTTATTATCGGCAACGCATTTAAGTGCCGGGCGGATACCAACGCAAAGCGGGTTGCGGTTGTTTGTTGATGGTCTATTGCAATTTGGCGATTTGAACGAAACCGAACGCTCGAACATCCGGCATCGTTTATCAGACCAGCCATTACAAAGCGCACTGGACGAAGCCTCAAAGTTATTATCCGGCATGGCTGGAGGTGCCGGCTTGGTATTGGCGCCGGTTCAAGATCAAGCTCTACGCCATGTTGAATTTGTTCCGCTTGCCCCAACCGAAGCAATGGTGGTGCTGGTTTATGAAACCGGAGCGGTTGAAAACAGAATAATGACCATACCGCCGGGCACGACCCCTTCGGCATTAACTGCGGCGGGAAATTTTCTCTCGCGGCGGCTTAAAGGCAAATCATTATCTGGAACCAAAACACAAATACTAGAAGAAATTAGCCACCATAATCATCAATTGGACGCGGCGGCTAAAGCTTTGATCGAGGACGAAATGGCGCATTGGTCAAGCGCTGATACCGAAGAGCGCACCCTAATAGTACGCGGGCGATCACAATTGATCGATAATGTCGAAGCCAGCCAAAACCTTGAACGCATACGGTTATTGCTTGACGAGATGGAACAAAAGAAAGAATTAATTTCTTTGCTTGACGAGGCTGGCAAAGCTCCGGGAGTCAAGATATATATCGGCTCGGAAAACCCTTTATTTAGCCTTTCGGGTTCAAGTGTGGTCACGGCACCCTATATGAATGCGCAAGGCAAGGTACTAGGAGCCATCGGTGTAATTGGTCCAACACGGCTAAATTATGCTAAAGTGATCCCTATGGTGGATTATACGGCGCAAGCCATTGGATTTTTAATGCGTCAACAAGTGCGCAAATAACGGAAAAAGACCAAAGATGAATAACGAACAAGACCAACCAGAAACAGAAGAAACACCGGACAATGTAACTCCGATAGAGGAACAATTAGATCCAGTGATCGCATTACAGGGCGAGCTGGAAATTGCTAATGACCGCACTTTGCGTTTGGCGGCAGAGCTGGAAAACTTACGAAAACGCTCCCAGCGCGACATAGCTGATGCAAAACGCTATGCGGTCACTCGTTTCGCCGAAGATATGTTAAATGTTGCCGACAATTTAAGCCGCGCTCTGGACAATGTTCCAGCCGAAGCCAGAGAAGAAGCCTCTCAGCGCATGGAGCAATTGGTTGAGGGTGTTGATATAACCCAAAAATCTTTGCAAGCTGCATTAGAACGCCATGGAATTGAACAAATTAACGCCAAAGGTGAAAAATTTGATCACAATTTGCATCAGGCAGTAGCGCAAATTCCATCAAATGATGTGGCTTCGGGTCTGGTCGCCGAAGTTATTCAAAATGGTTATACTCTTGGTGATCGTACTTTGCGCGCTGCAATAGTTGCGGTTTCCACCGGTGCCAGCGCGTCTGCTCCGGCGGCAACATCAGAGCCAGAGCAAAAAGCAGAACCGGGCAGCACTATCGACACTAAGGCTTGATCTTATAATCATTCAGATTATGCAGAATTTTCGACATATACTCCATCGACCCAAAAAGTGGGAACTAAGCAATCCTCAGTAAATGTGGATACCGGTTTTATGGCAAAGGATTGCGACTACTAAGATTGTTTTTGGATAAGTTGATGGATAACAAAGATAAAATATACTCAAAATACCGTTTAGTTCGGTGTTTTGAGTATATTGTTGTGGTGCTGGCAGTCTTTTTATTTCTGCCAGTTACTGCATTTGCTGATCCGGTTTTAATGGGCGAGGCGCGAAAAGTATTGTCAGCTTATGGCGGACAATTATGGCAGGGGTTTTCCGGCAAGGACTTTCCGATTGTTATAGTAGATCATAAGTACGACAAGTTTTACTGCGCCAGAAAGTTACCCGTTGGTTTTACTCTATTTAGTATTGATGCCGATACTAATTGCCGCATTGATATTCGTGAAGCTGGTCAATTTTCCACTAATATTCAGGCAACTTTGCCTTTTGCCGGAGCAGGGCCAGTAGCAGTAATAGGCGCTTATGGAATTATAGAAAGCAATTCCACCTCTTGGGTTGCTACTCTTTTGCATGAAAATTTCCATCAATACCAGATGAACTGGAACGGCTATTATAGTGGCGTAACAGCTCTTGACCTGGCCGGCGATGACGATAGTGGAATGTGGGCGTTGAACTACCCATTTGCTTATGATGACCAACAAGTTGTCGCTATAATCAGAAGCAACAGTCTTGACCTAGTGGCTATTTTAACCGAGCCGGATAAAAATATTAGAAAAAAACTTGCTCTGCAATATGCCGCCAAACGCGCCGGCAGGTTATCTACTCTTACCGCCGCTGATAGGCGATATCTGGAGTTTCAGCTTTGGCAAGAAGGGGTGGCTCGATATACCGAACTGGCCTTGGCGGAATTTGCTGCCAGCGGCACCCACACTTCTCTTGGGGTGGATCATGATTTTGCTGCATTGGCAGCCAATTTACGCACCCGGATTTTACAAACTTTAATCGAGGGCAAAATAAGCCAGCACCAAAGGGTTTATTTTTACTCGTTAGGAGCGGCAGAAGCCTTGGTACTAGACGAGATTGATCAAAGTTGGCGAGAGAGTTATTTCAGCAACGGTATTTCAATGGCTGGTTTTTTTAGCGACGCAATAAATAACTAGCGCACTACTCGCAAGGTTAAATTGATCCGCCCGCCCTTTGGTATTAGTGTCGATGTGCCGCCATAAATTCGATCAACTCCATGATAACAATGCCGTGCAGTATCAGCCAACACCAACACATCACCTGATGATAACTTGAATGAACCGGTGGGTGAATTACGTTCTAGCCCACCCATACGATATAAAGCCTGATCACCCAAAGACACCGAAACAATCGGCGCGTTTTTGGCTTGTTCGCTGGCGTCAATGTGCAACCCAAGTCGTGATTTCTCACGATACCAGTTAATTAGGCAAGATTGCGGGTTTTGCGGCCAAGTTGTTACATCTCGCCATAAATCCAATAACTCTTGCGGCATTTTTGGCCAAGGTTTGGCGGTTTTGGGGTGCAAAGAATCATAACGATAACCGGATTTTTCCGAGACCCAGCCCAGCTCTCCAAAATTACTCATAATCACCGAAGTCGGCTGTCCGGTTTTTGGCATTATTGGTTGATAAAACGGAGCCTTTTTAATTCCGGCGCGAACCAGTTCAACTAATTTTTCTTGCTGTTGACGGGAAAAATAACCCGGTAAATAGTGAAAGCCATGTGGCAAACAGTTTTTCAATTTATAACCTTCTTAATTGGCTCTGAGTTGTTCTTAGGGCAAAGATTGATTGTTTTTGTGTCTTTTGCTTATATCTAATACTTTCTTGATAAACAAAACTGTGTATTCTAATTACCTCTGGCGCTAATTAAAAGAAACGAGCTAATTCAGATAGTGTTAATTTCATACACCCCATCGCCCCAAAAAGTGGGAACCGGTTTTTGGATAAGCTGATGGGTAACAAAGGGGCTTATACTCAAAAGCTTTTTAATTCTGGGTTTTGAGTATAAGCAAATAAGGATTTTGAAATTGCGAACTAAAACACTAATTATTTGTTTTGGGCCACTTGGAAGGCTGTTAAACGCTTTTTGCGCTAGTGCGCGATTGCGTGAAGCGTTTCCTGATGACCAACTCGTATTACTTACTGATCCAGCATTGGTTGGTTTGGCAACCAAGTCACCTTGGTTTGATGATATCATATCAGCAGATCTTGCCGCAGCAGATACTAATCTTTCGATGTTGGCAAAAATCCTTAAGAAAAGCAAATTTGATAAAATTATAGATCTGGAACGTAGCGACAAAACTGCAAATTTATTCGCCTCCTTTGGCTTGTTTGTTCCAAAGTTTGCAGGATCTGCATCAAGAGCCAAATGGCAAATAAATGAAAACAACGAACATCCGGTTGATGCGGATAACCGGTTGTTGGATATTATTGGTGTGCCGCCGTCAAAAGTAGACTTAAGCATTGGCCCTGATTTTAGTTGGTTATTACGTTTGGCCGGTAAAACCCCTTCATTACAGCCAGAGTATTTTGGCTTAAAGGGTGATTATATTTTGCTCAATCTTGGACGTTTAGATAGTAATGATGGTTGGCCAGCAGCGGCCTATCAGACACTTGCCGGTCACATACTAAACTCCAATACAATGCTGGCAATTACTGGTGGGATCAAAGCTCGTGACCTTGCTCGCCCATTGCTAAGAAATTATCCGAAAATCAAAGACCTGTGTGCTCGGGCAGACCCGTTTCAATTAACCGCACTTGGCGCCAAAGCCAAAGGTGTTGTTGGCATAGCCGATGGAATATTGCACCTATGTGGAGCCGGCGCAGGCCGCTGTATTTCTTTGCATGGCAGTGTAGCCAGCGCCAAGCAAACCGGCATTCGTGTGCCAAATGCAATGACCATTATCAGTGAGCCATTAGAAAAACTTTCTGCTGAAGATTTGTTAAAAACCATGAAAATGTTTGGTGCGTTTTAATCACTATTTTTGAAATCTATGCGAAAGTTGCTTGATCCCGCGCCCAGCTTTCTTCATAAAGCTTTGGTCTGGCACTTAATAGGAGGGTTTTCATGGTTGATACGATTTCTCTACAATGATTGTCCGGCATTTTTTTGACAATCACAGGAGAGCATTATAGCACGTCGTCCACCGCCAGCCGCCCCGAAAAAGCCCAAAGGCCCCAAAGTTAATCAGGATATCACTGCTGAGCGCATTTTGCTCATTGATGAGAACGGTGAAAAGCAAGGTGTAATGCCAATCGCTGCTGCTTTGGAAGCTGCTAAAGAAGCCGGACTTGATCTGGTTGAAGTGGCACCGGAGGCAAATAATCCAGTTTGTAAAATCCTTGATTACGGCAAAATGCGCTTTCAAGCGCAGAAAAAACGTGCTGAGTCAAAAAAGAAACAAAAGACCGCTGATCTTAAAGAGATCAAGATGCGACCAAATATCGATGTTCATGATTATCAAGTAAAAACAAAAGCCATGACTAGATTTTTTGCTCAAGGAGATAAGGTCAAAGTAACAATCCGCTTTCGTGGCCGGGAAATGGCACACCAAGATCGTGGCGCAAACTTGTTGCAACGAGTACGTGATGATTTTGAGGACACTACCAAAGTTGAATTTGAGCCGAAAACAGAAGGTCGGCAAATGATGATGGTACTGGCACCAAAATAATTGAACTTACCAAAACCGGCTCTTTGTAATTAAGAGGCAAATGTTTAGTAGGCTTTAAGGCTATTGGCAGGCGTGGGTGAGTGTTGCATCTTTGGCAGTGTAACTCAGACAAGGCGATTCGTTATGCCACATACTTCTGCCGGCCCGCAAATTGAACAATTGATAACAATGTTATCGCGGCTACCCGGTTTAGGGCCGCGTTCGGCCAGGCGAGCTGTATTGCATTTGATTCGCAAAAAAGAAGGCCTGTTGATACCATTAGGCCGAGCGATGAATGAAGCTGCCGAGCACATACGGTCTTGTGATACTTGTGGAAATATTGATGTGAAAAACCCGTGTGCTATTTGCCAAGCTCCGGGACGTGACCAGACGAGTTTGTGCGTGGTCGAGCAGGTTGGAGACCTGTGGGCGTTGGAGCGTGCCGGCGCCCATCGTGGTCGTTATTTTGTATTGGGTGGGGTGCTGTCAGCCATTGATGGCGTGCGCCCAGAAGATTTGTTTATCGATCGGTTATTGACCTTGGCAGAAACTCCGCAAATTACCGAAGTGATCTTGGCGTTAAGCGCAAATGTAGATGGTGCTAGCACGTCGCATTTTTTAGCAGACAGTTTGGCCAAAACCGGAGTAAAAGTAACAACAATCGCCAGAGGCGTACCAGTGGGTGGTGAGCTGGATTACCTTGATGATGGAACTTTGGCTGCGGCCTTGGTTTCAAGAAAGGCTATTTAGCCTTCGGTTGGCTGCAAACGTAATAACTGCCCATCATCGGTTAAAAGATACAATAAACCATCCGGCGCGGAGCGTACATCTCTGATCCGCAAGCCTAATTCGCCTAATAATTCTTCTTGGCCGGTTATGGTTTTTCCGTCCAGCTCGATACGTCTTAAATGCTCGGCTTTTAATGTGCCGGAGAAAAGGTCACCGTTCCAATTGGCAAACTTTTCTCCAACATAAAAATCTAATCCGGAAGGGGCTATTGATGGCGTCCAATTTAATAGCGGCGAAACCATACCGGGTAGCTCAGAAAATTTGGAAATAGTTTTGCCGGAATAACCTCTGCCAAAAGTAGCTTTCGGCCAGCCATAGTTTTCACCCTTTATGATTATGTTTATTTCATCACCGCCTCTTGGCCCGTGTTCGCTTTGCCAAAGCTCGCCGGTTTTTGGGTGTTTCGTCAGCCCTTGTGGATTGCGATGACCATAACTCCACACTGAAGGATCGCCATTTTTGCCGTCAGAAAAAGGGTTATCATTAGGGTTTGAGCCATCAAGGTTCAACCGGACAATGGTTCCAAAATTATCATGCGGGTTTTGCGCGTTCTCTAACCACTTAAAACCATCGCCAATACTGGCGTAAATATAACCTTTTCCATCTAAAACCAGACGTGAGCCAAAATGCCCGCCACCGGTTTTTTCTGGCATGTTTGCACGAAAAATAATTTTTAGGTCAACTAGCGTGTTGCCAACAAGCTTTGCCTTGGCAATTGCCGTATGGTTTTGCTTTTTGCTGCCTTCAGCAAAAGAAATAAATACAATTTGATTGTTCAAAAAATTCGGCGAAAGTGCAATATCAAGCAAGCCTCCTTGTCCAGTATCAAGGACATTTGGTACGCCAGTTATTATAGTTATCTGGCCTGTCTTACTAGAAATCTGAACTAGATCACCGGATTTTTGCGTAACTAGAAAATCGCCATCTGGTAAAAAAGCCAAACCCCACGGGGCATCAAGCTGATCAGTTATTCGCACCACATCAAAACCAGCTTGCTGGCTTTGTTCGCTGTGGATGATGGGGAAAATAGTTTCAATGGTTTCATTGGTTGCTTTGCTTTCGTTAGCTTGTTGCTGACTACAGCTGGCAATAACTAAAAAAGTCAAAGTTAAGAAAAATAAGTTTTTCATTTAACTGTCTCCTTGTTCACCGTCGATAAGTTTTATCTCTGGTTTAATTATTTCTTCAATTTCATTCGGAGCGACATCTACATCGCTGATTTTTCCGGCGCGTTTCGTAATTCGTGACGTTGAAGTTAGAATTTCATCAATGGCTTTGCTGGCAGTTTTGAAATTACGATCAAGCTTTTGCGTGCGCTCGTCAAGCAGGCGCACGTCTTGCATCATCATTTCTACCTCGCGCTGGATCAGGTGTGCTTGTTCTCGCATACGTGCGTCTTTTAACAATGAGGATATGGTAAGCAAGGTGGCCATAAATGTGGTCGGTGAAACGATCATAACTTTGAACTTAAAGGCATGTTCTATAAGTTTTGGAAAATGCGCATGCAGATCAGCATAAATTGCTTCTGAGGGTAAAAACAACAAAGCGGTGTCAGTGGTTTCGCCGGGCAATAGATATTTTGTTGCTATAGCGTCAATGTGTTTTTTAATATCGCTTTGTAATAGTTTGGCCGCTGGTTTTGCCATTGCATCATCACTGGCGGCTTGTAGCGTGCGCCAGCTTTCAAGCGGAAATTTTGCATCAATAGCTATTGATTCTGCGCCATTTGGCAGATGGATCAGGCAATCAACTCTTTTGCCATTACTCAAGGTTTCCTGAAATGAATAAGCATTTGGCGGCAGGCTGTCCTCAACCATATCTTGCATTCGCATTTCACCAAATTGGCCACGGCTTTGTTTGTTGGCAAGAATGCTTTGTAAGGAATTGACCTCTTGGCCTAAGGCTTCGATATTCTTTTGCGCCCGATCAATTATTGCCAGTCGTTCGCCTAGACCTTTTAGGCTTTCATGGGTTTTTTCACGAGTTTCACCAAGACTATCGCCAAGTTTTTTACTCATAACATCAAGCCGGTCGTTTAATGTACGCTTTAACTCGTTTTGATTGTTAGAAGAGGTTTCTTGTACGTTGGTGAATGCTCCTTGCATTCGAATTTGATTATCGTGCAATTGGCTTAGCTGATCTTTCAAAAAAGTATTTTGCTCGGGTTTACGGCGCAGCAATAGCACAATCAGAAAAAGAGCCGCAAAACCAATGACAAGTATGATGATCAATAGATCGATGTTCGTTAATTGTTCTAACATGTGACAGTTATAACTGATTCGCCGCCAATCACTAATCTTGACGTGAGCAAGCTCACACGCCATGTAACTCAAATGGCTATTAAACAGATACTCACCGTACCCAATCCGGTATTAAAACAGGTTTCGCGTTCCGTTGAGGTTGTGACCGACGAAACCCGCGCCTTGATGGATGATATGCTAGAAACCATGTATGATGCACCGGGTATTGGTTTGGCGGCAATTCAAATTGGCGTACCATTGCGAATTATTGTTATGGATCTGGCCGAGACAGATGCTACGCCAGAACCAAAATGTTTTATTAACCCGGAAATTCTGGACGATGTAGAAGAGTTGCGCCTTTGGGAAGAGGGTTGTTTATCGGTGCCGGACTTTTACGAAGAAGTAGAGCGTCCAAGGCGGGTTAAATTGCGTTATTTAGACTATCACGGCAAAGAGATTGTCGAGTGGGCCGAGGATATGTATGCCACTTGCATCCAGCACGAGATGGATCATTTAAACGGCGTATTGTTTATTGATCACTTATCACGGCTAAAGCGACAGCGAGCGATCAAGAAAGTACAAAAAGCCGAACGCGAAGCCGAGACGGACGAATAGCTATGGCTTTACGAATTGCTTTTATGGGTTCGCCGGTTTTTGCTACTGCGACCTTGGGCGAGTTGGTGGCCGCCGGTCATGAAATTGTTTGTGTTTACACCAGAGAGCCAAAACCCACGGGACGAGGTAAAAAACTTGGAAAAACGGCGGTTCACCAAATGGCAGATAGTTTTTCTTTGCCGGTGAAAACCCCAAAAACCTTACGTGATGCCGATACGCAAGCCGAGTTTGCAGCATTAAAAATAGACCTAGCGGTGGTGGTTGCTTATGGCCTGATATTGCCGCAAGAAATTTTAAGTGCGCCGGTGCATGGTTGTTTTAACTTACACGGCTCTGAATTACCAAGATGGCGTGGTGCTGCACCGATCCAGCGAGCAATAATGGCTGGCGACAACCAAACCGCAGTGCAGGTCATGCAGATGGACGAGGGTTTGGATACAGGTGACATATTGCTTTCGGAAAACATGCCCATATCCAAGCAAGACACCACCGGATCTTTGCATGATAAAATGATGTTGGTTGGTGCTGATCTGATGATAAGGGCAATTTCAGCATTACAGCGTGATGCTTTGTTTGCCACAAAACAACTTGAGACCGGTGTTACTTATGCCAAGAAAATAGCAAAAACCGAAACCAAGCTAAACTGGACACTTCCGGCAAGTGAACTGGATTGGCATATTCGCGGACTTGCGCCATCTCCGGGGGCGTGGTTCGAGCTAGATACGCCAAAAGCAAATAAACGCATAAAAGTGTTGTTTAGCGAGTATGTTGATAAATCTGGCAAGCCCGGTGAAATACTTGATGACAAGCTAACTATTGCTACCAAGCAAGGCGCGGTGCGGCTTATAACCGTACAGCCCTCTGGCGGCAGGCCCATGAGCGCAGAACAGCTATTTCGCGGTGGCGGGTTTAATGTCGGCGATATTTTATCGTGAAGCGTTTTAAGTTAACTATCGAATATGATGGCGGGCTGTTTTATGGCTGGCAAAAACAAGATACCTTGCCAAGCGTGCAAGGGGCGTTGATCAAAGCTGCCACCGCGCTTGATGGCCGGGAAGTAATGGTTCAAGGCGCGGGCAGAACCGATGCCGGGGTGCATGCTTTGGCGCAAGTGGCGCATTTGGATTTACAGCGCGAGCTTAGTTGTGATCAGGTGCGCGATGCTTTGAACCATCATTTGCGCCCTGACCCAATTGCGATTTTATCTGCCGAACTTGTGGATGATGAATTTCATGCAAGGTTCAGCGCCAAGGCCAGACATTATTTATATCGTATCAGCGCCAGAAGACCGCCTTTGACGCTGGGTCGTGGGCATATTTGGCGAGTACCAAGAAAACTTGATTGGCAGGCAATGGATATGGCGGCGCAAGAACTGGTCGGCCTGCATGATTTTTCCACGTTTCGCGATAGTGATTGTCAGGCGAAAACTCCAGTAAAAACCATTGATCGTTGTGACATGATACAAATTGGTGATGAGATTCAACTGGTTTGTGAGGCTCGTAGTTTTTTACATTCCCAAGTGCGCTCAATGGTTGGCTCATTGGTTGAGGTCGGCTTGGGCAAATGGGATCATCAGAACTTTGTTGAGGCATTACAGTCTAAAGACCGCGCCCGTTGTGGTCCTGTTGCTCCGCCAGACGGGTTGTATCTTACTAAGGTGGTGTATTAGAGCAATGCTAAGTTGTTCTGTCTCGCGGTCAGATTGCTTAGCAATGACCTGCGACGGCGCGGCAAATAATTGCTGAGGCGCAGTCGCACCTAGTTAGTAATATGCTACAAAAGTAAAAACCGGCAATGCGGGCATGCCTGACACTTACCCCTCACTGTCCAAGGGTTATTAAGGGTCAATGAGGGTCTCTTAAGAGTGCCATTACGCCTAACTATAAGTAACGTCTTTGCCAAGGGGTGCCAATTAAGGGTTTACCCCTAAGGGTGCGTGACCCTTGTTATGCCCCTTATCTTTTATCTTAGAAGTCACTCCGACCTACGAGCCGCAGTCCAACCATTCCGTTCCAGCACCAAGATCAATCGGTATTTTCATCCATTAAAGGGTTATGGTAAATTACCGCTCAATTTGAACAACAAAACTATCTAAGCCTTGATATGAATCGGGTGGCCAAGTGCTGTCATTGCGCTTTCGGCAAAACCTTCGGTCAAAGTCGGATGCACATGAATGGTTCCGGCAATATCTTCAAGCCGCGCTCCCATTTCCAGTGCCAAGGCAAATTCACCGCTTAATTCCGCAACATGGGCACCAACCGCATGAATACCCAAAATCAGATGATCGGATTTTCTAGCTGTTACCCGCACAAAGCCGCCATCGGTTCCGCTTTGCATGGCCAAGGCTTTGCCCAATGCCGCCAACGGGAATTTGCCGGTTATTACTTCTTCGCCGGTCTCTTTGGCCTCTGCCGGAGTTAGGCCAACGCCAACAATTTCCGGCTCGGTAAAACAAACTGCGGCAATCGCCGTCGGATCAAAGCGGCGTTTTTTACCGGCAATAATCTCTGCCACCATTTCACCTTGGGCGGTTCCTTTGTGCGCCAGCATAGGCTCGCCAACCACATCGCCAATTGCCCAGACATTTCGCATGGCAGTGCGACATTGATCGTCCACCGCAATAAACACCCCGTCCATATCAATGGCCATGTTCTCTAAACCAAAGCCGGTGGTATTGGGTTTACGGCCAACGGCTATCAGTATTTTTTCTGCGGTTATTGTTTGTTCATCACCGGATTTGTTGGTGAACACCAGACCGTTTTTGTTTACGTCTTTGGCTTTGGCCGATAGGTGCAGATCGACTTTATGAGTTTTTAGCCATCTTCTAATTGGCCTTGTCATCTCGGCATCATATTGCGGCAAAATGGTATCCAAGGCCTCGACGAATGTGACCTTGCTGCCCAATTTGGCAAAAGCAATGCCCAGCTCCAGCCCGATATAACCGGCACCGACTACGGCCAAGGTTTTCGGCAAGGTTTCCAACTCTAGCGCACTGGTCGAAGAAAGCACCCGATCGGAAAACGGTAAAAATGGCAATTCGGTTTCGGTAGAGCCGGTGGCCAATACCACATGCTCGGCAGTAATTTGCTGTTCCCCGCCATCGGCCAATTTGACCACACAGGTTTTGGCATCACTAAAGTTTGCGTGTCCGTGTAATACATTCACCCCGGCAGCTTTTAACAACATGCCAATGCCGCCAGTTAATTTGCCGACCAGCTGATCTTTCCAGCTTTTGAGGCCAGCCATGTCCAGTTTTGGCTCGGCGCAAGAAATACCCATTGCTGGTTCATTGGCGTGGGCAGTAATTTCTTCGAGTCTTGAAGCTGCATGTATATAGGCTTTCGACGGAATACAGCCACGATTAAGGCAAGTACCGCCCAAACCACTGGCATCAACCAATGTTACGTCCATGCCAAGCTGTCCGGCACGAATTGCACACGGATAACCGGCTGGCCCACCGCCAATAATTAGAATTTTTGTTTTAAGAGATTTCATTTTATTCTTTTTCCCACTTCTCAATCCAATCAAAACTTTCCAATACAGGCCTCATACCAAACCCAAGAAACCCCAAAAACAGTACCCAATAAAAATATTCTGTGATCCGATTTTCATTTCGACCCAAGAAAAACACCATACACTGAAACAGGAATGCCGTAGAGGCGCCAAAAAATGCAATTTTGGCAGCCCATTCCTGTTCTGCGATTTGCTTTTCAAACAGCACCCTTATCAGATTCTTTTTTGCTCCGTCATCATATTCAGACATTGGGCCTTCAATTTTCTTTTCCTCCACCATCCAATAGCTGATCAAAAAAACAAAAAATAGACTCAAATAAGATATGGCAACTTCTTTATAGGGTCGACTAGATTGATCTATAATATCAAGTTGCAACCCGTAAAAAATCAATACAAAGAAGGAAGATAAATGAATAGAAAAAAAATGTAAAAAGTGTCCAATTTCACTTCGCATCACATAAACAAAGTTGCCGGATTTTCCAATGCGGTTTTCACTCCTCTAATCATGCTTGCTGCATCAAAACCATCAACAATCCGATGATCAAAGCTAGAAGATAAATTCATCACTTTTCGCGCCACTACATTGCCGCGATCCAGTACCAATTTTTCTGTGAGCTTATTGACCCCGATGATTGCGGTTTCCGGCGCATTGATCACCGGCGTTGAAGCAATACCGCCAAGCGCCCCTAATGAGGTAATGGTGATGGTCGAGCCGGTTAGCTCGTCTTTGGTGGCTTTTCCATCTCGGGCGGCTTTGGTGACTCTGGCGATCTCGGCGGCTAAAGTCCAAATGTCCATGGCCTCGGCATGACGAACTACTGCCACCATCAAACCATTAGGGGTGGCCGTCGCCACGCCCAAATGCACCGGAAAAAACTGGGTGAGAGTTTCGCCATCAAAATGAGCATTTGCTTGGACAAATTCCGGCAACACTTTTATCAAGGCCAATGCTAAAAACGGCAATGGATTAAGTTTTGGCTGCCAGTTTGGGCGAGTGTCATTCAAATGCTTGCGCAAATCTTCCAGTGCGTCCATCTCGATCTCTTCAACATAAGAGAAATGCGGGATATTGCGCTTGGATGCACTTAAGTTTTGTCCGATTTTGCGGCGCAAGCCAATGACTTTGTGTGAGGTTTGCCCCTCACGTTTTTGACGTTTATAGCTTACAGGGGGTAAACTCCAGCCAGCAGCAATAAAATCGTCAAGATTTTGATGGCTGATCCGTCCCGCCGGGCCAGTGCCGACAACCTGTCCAAGATCAATGTCTTGTTCCAGCGCCCGCTTACGAACTGCCGGAGAAGCCAACGGTTTGGCATTGCTGGAAGTTGTTACTGCCGGTGCGGCCACTGGTGCAGGTGTAGCGGGTTTTACCGGTTCTATTTTAGGTTCGGGTGCAGGCTTTGGCTTTGATACCGGAGCCGGTTCGGGTTTGTCGGCGGGTTCTTCTTCACCGGCGTCCCCGTTTGTTTCTATCACCAATAATACCGAACCAATGGCTAATACATCACCCGGTTCGCCATTTAGAGCACTGATCACGCCGGTTACTGGCGCTGGAATTTCCACAGTCGCCTTATCGGTCATCACATCAACCAAAGTATCGTCTTCTTGGACTTTTTGACCGACTTTTACATGCCACTCAACGATTTCCGCCTCGACCACGCCCTCGCCAACATCTGGCATTTTGAATTTGACTTGTCCCATAACTTAACCCTCCAAAACTTGTTTAATTGCCCGTATCACTCGTTCTTGACCGGGGAAATATGCCCATTCATGCGCGTGCGGATATGGTGTGTCCCAACCTGTTACCCGTACTACCGGTGCTTCAAGCGCGTAAAAACAATCTTCTTGGATTTGCGCGATTAGCTCGGCTCCAAAACCTGATGTCCGTGGCGCTTCATGCAACACCACACAACGCCCGGTTTTGTTTACCGATTTGGCGATAGTTTGCATATCATAAGGCAACAAAGTTCTAAGATCTATCACTTCGGCATCAACACCGGCGACCCGTACTGATTCTTGCGCCACATGCACCATGGTTCCATAAGCCAATATGGTTAGCTCTGATCCGGCACGGACAATCTCGGCTTTATCTATTGAAACCGTATAATGATCAGTGGGAACTTCGCCTTTTTCGTGGGACGACCATGCCAAAGCCGGCTTGTGCGGATCACCATCAAACGGGCCATTATATAGCCGTTTTGGTTCAAAGAAGATCACCGGATCATCACACTCGACCGAGGCGATTAGCATGCCCTTGGCATCATAGGGGTTGGACGGCATCACCACGCGAATGCCCGGAATATGGGTAAAGAAAGCCTCTGGTGACATGGAATGGGTTTGACCGCCATAAATGCCGCCACCACACGGAGTACGGATCGTTACCGGCGTGGTAAATGAGCCAGCAGTTCGATAGCGAATACGCGACAGCTCGGAAACTATTTGATCAAAGCCGGGAAAAATATAATCGGAAAACTGAATTTCCGCCACTGGCCGCAAGCCATTGCTGGCCATGCCAATCGCCATGGCAATAATTGCTGCCTCGTTGATCGGCGCATCAAACACCCTGTTAAGGCCGTGTTTTGCCTGCAAACCCTCGGTGCAGCCAAATACGCCGCCAAAATAACCGGCATCTTCACCAAACGAGCAAACCGTTTCGTCTCGTTGCATCAAATTATCAAGCGCCGAATTTATCGCCTTGATCATTGTCATTCTGGCCATGACTTATACTCCCAGATCTTGGCGTTGGCGGCGAATATGCCAAGGTTGTTCCACATAAACATCGTCAAAAATGCTTGCGGTTGGACTAAGCGGGCCTTCGCGTAATGTGCCAAAACTCTCGGCTTCTTTATAGGCTAGTCGCACTAACTCGGCCTGTTCGGTTAGCATTTTCTCGTGGCGTTTATCGTCCCACGTACCAAGGCCAATAAGGTGATCTTTTAACCGTTCAAGAGGATCACCAAGCGGCCAGCTTTTCACCTCATCTTTGGGGCGGTATTTACCCGGATCATCAGAGGTCGAATGACTTTCACCGCGATAAGTAACCGTTTCAATCAAAGTTGCTCCATGACCGGATCTAGCACGCTTTGCCGCCCATTTGGTGGCCGCATAAACAGCCAGAGCATCATTACCATCAACTCGCAAAGTTGGCAGGCCATAACCAATACCACGACTGGCAAAGCTGGCCTGATCACCACCAGCAATTCCGGCATAGGTCGAGATCGCCCATTGGTTATTGACTACGTTTAAGATCACTGGCGCACGATAAACCGATGCCAATGTAAGCGCCGCGTGAAAATCACCCTCGGCAGTGGTGCCATCACCGATCCAACTAGCAGCAATTGCGGTTTCACCTTTGGCGGCACTAGCCATTGCCCAGCCTACTGCTTGTGGAAACTGTGTGCAAAGATTACCAGAGATTGAGAAAAAATTACCTTCCGCCCAACTGTAATGCACCGGTAATTGGCGGCCTTTCAAATTGTCACGTGAGTTGGAAATGCAATGACACATCATATCAACCATATCGCGGCCACGGCTAAACAAAATTCCTTGTTGCCGGTATGATGGAAACACCATGTCTTCATCATCCAGAGCTTTGGCTGCCGCCACCGCCACGGCTTCTTCGCCGAGGGATTTCATATAAAACGACATTTTGCCTTGGCGCTGTAATTTGAACATGCGCTCGTCATAGGTTCTGGTAAGACTAATGAGGCGTAACATTTCCAATAATTCGCTGGCATCTAGTTTTGGATCCCAATCACCACCAGCCACACCATCAAACCCAAGTACCCGAATCAGCCCATCGGCAAATTCGTGGGTTTGTTTCGCCGCGCAGTCAATTTTATACATAGGAACTGCCCCTGGGCTTGATATATCAATTCTTGAAAAATCAGGCTTCTCGCCTGGTCTGGCAGCCGGTTCAGGGACAAAAAAACCGGTGTTGTTGTTGTTTTTATTACGTTTCATCGTCATTTTCTCAATTTAGTTACAGGCTTGTGGAGCGTGTGCGGTTTGGATTTCCAAACAGTATTACAAAAAAGATTGTTTTTGTCTCAATAATTCTGCATAATGGTAAAAAATTCCACTAATTTCCTTAATGAGAGTAAATATGACCACAATTATTGATGATATAGACGCAAAAATTCTACAGATATTACAAGAAGACGCTTCCATCTCTGTGGCCGATATTGCCACCAAGGTTGGGCTGTCTTCATCACCTTGCTGGCGACGTATTAAGCGCATGGAAGAAGACAAAATTATTGTACGCAATGTGACTATTCTCAACCGTGATAAACTTGGTCTTGGTTTTGAGGTGTATGTGGCGGTTAAGTTAGAGCGGCCAACCCGCGATAATTTAAAGATTTTTGAGAAATTCGTCAGCGCATTGCCAGAGGTTTTAGAATGCGCCACAGTTACCGGTGCGGTAGATTATGTGCTTCGGGTAATTACCACCGATATGAACACGTATGATGATTTCTTGCGGGATCAAATTTTAAGTCTTGATCTGGTGCAAACAGCATTGTCGCGAATTGTGATCCGTAGCGTAAAAGATACCACGGCATTACCATTGGGGTTAATTGCTCCGAAGTAATGATAGTTCGCCCCCAAGAAAAAGTAATCGCAATATTCGCTCATCCGGGACATGAGTTGCGTTGTTTTGGTTTTTTACAATCCTTGTCCGCGAAAGTTTTATACTTGAGTGATGCTTCTGCCAGTACCGGACAACAAAGATTACAACAATCCAGCGAATTGCTGCAGGATTATGGACTACAAGCCTTAGATTCAGAAATAGCAGTCTCAGATACCGAGGTTTATTTGGCTATAATGACCAAAGACCAAGCTTGGATGGCTGATTTTTATCATAAATTGTGCTTTATTATACAAAAAGAACAACCGGATATTATCATAACAGATGCCGCAGAAGGCTATAATCCAGTGCATGATTTATGTCACTTCTTAACTTTGGCGGCGGTAAAAACAAGCAAATTACAAACCAAAATTATGGTGACACCGCTTACTGAACATCCGCATGAACTTGACGGTCATGACATTACTGATTGTATGGTTCTTGATATGACTAATAATCAGTCGCAAATAAAAACTTCGGCTATTAACTCCTATGCCAAAGCCGCTGGCGGGCAACTAGCAAATGAAGCCAAAGCGATGGAGGCAGAATTTGGCGTTGATGTAAACGCTAGGGAAATCTTAAGACCCCCAATAAGCCTACCAGATTACTTCAATCGATACTCTAAGTGCAAACCGCATTTTGAGCGCTATGGCGAACAGCGAGTTCAAAGTAAGAAATACAAAGAAATATTACGTTTACACCCGCACCTTGCTTTTGCATTGAATTTTCTGTCAGACTTACCTGATGCGAATTTTAATCACCAATAACACACTTAACGCTCGAGCCGGCACAGAAATGTATGTGCGCGACTTGGCCTTGTCCCTAAAAGACAAAGGAATAACGGCAATTTGTTATTCACCAAAGCTAGGCAGGGTTGCAGATGAATTACGAGACCATGAAATTGAGGCGATTAGTGATTTACAACAATTAACCCACAAACCTGACCTTATTCACGCACACCATTTCACTGCGTCTGCAAGTGCTTTTTTTGCCCTTCCGCAAACACCAGCAGTTTTTGTTTGTCACGGACTTATACCTTGGTCAGAAACTCCGTTGATCAAATTCCAACAAATCAAAAAATTCATTGCTGTGGATCAAGCCGGTCGAGACAGATTGATAAATGATCTAAATATCTCCACCAAAGAAATAGCCATCATTCAAAATGGTGTTGACCTAAAACGGTTTCATCTAAGTAATAATAATGATCCGTCCCGGAATAAACGAGCTTTGGTGTTTTCTAACCAAGCACAAGATGCCTCCATTTTACCATTGGCAAACGCTTGCGTGGCAAATGGCATACAATTAGATGTTATCGGTTCTGGAGTGGGTAAGCCCATTGATCGACCAGAAAGAATCTTAGGAGAATATGGACTGGTTTTCGCCAAAGGCCGAGCCGCTATCGAAGCTATGGCATGCGGCTGTAATGTAATTCTTGCCGATTATGGTAAATGGGGCGGCGCAGTAACACCACAAAACTGGCTCAAACTTCGTACACTAAATTTTGGCCTGCGAGCCATTGATCGTAAATTGGATGAAAATGATATATCTAATGAAATTTCTAATATAAAATGGGAACAAGGTAAGCAGCTGGCCGGGCTGGTTGTTGAACATGCTTCATTAGCCAGTATGACCGAGCAGCTGATTGATGAATACCAAAAAATATTAAGTAACAAATGGACACCGAAAGCTGATATACTAAACGAGGTGGTTAGTTATACTCAGGCTTTGGCACCGCTGTTATATGAACGCGATGAATATGCCACCAGACTTTATCAAGAAACAAAAATGCGCCTTGGAAATGAAGCCACTAGCGCCGGTCTGCTGGTACAAGCCATGGTCACTTTACGTGATGGCTCCGATCAAATTTTGGTGACGCGTTTGGCGGAACAGATTTTAAAGTTGCAACCTGGGCACCCGATTGCTTTAGAGGTTATTGAGCAAACAGAAGAATCAACGTAATTTCTGCTGAGAGGGAAAATGATATGAACTTATCTTTTGGCGATAAACTAACCGATTCAGTTCGGAAATACGGGCCATTATGTGTCGGGTTTGATCCGCATCCGAATCGTATCCCTGAAATATTTGGCACTGGCCTACCGGCGATCAAAGCTTTCTTTCTCGAGGTTCTACAGCGCATAGAAGGTAAATGCGGAATAATAAAGCCGCAAATTGCTTTGTTTGAACGCTACGGGCCAGCAGGTTTGGAACTGTTGGCGGAACTAGCATCTGCTGCCAAAAGTGCTGGTCTGCTGGTTTTGCTTGATGCCAAGCGTGGTGATATTGGTTCGACCGCCGAAGGTTATGCCCAAGGGTATTTGGGTGCTGAGGCTTGGCTACATGTTGATGCAATTACCTTAAATCCTTATATGGGTATAGAAACTTTGGAGCCGTTTTTTTCTTTAGCCAAAGAGAACAATAAGGGCGTAATTGTTTTAGTTCGCACTTCAAACCCCGGCGCTGCCGACTTTCAGGAATTACAAGTAAGCGGAAAAACAGTATTTGAATGTGTGGCCGAGAAATTGGCTCCCTTTGCCAGAGATCTACAAACCGGAGACGACAAATGGTCGTCATTGATGGTGGTGGTTGGCGCAACCGCACCCAATGAAGCAAAGTTTTTGCGAAATATTTTACCAAACTGTCCGTTTTTGGTTCCGGGTTTCGGAGCGCAGGGCGCTAGCGCAAAAGACGCTTTGGCGGCTACGGTAAATGGTGAGGGTGTGGTGGTTAATGCTTCCCGGGGTGTTTTGTATCCACAAGGCGCAAGACGAGCGAAGGGCTTTGAAGCTTGGGCAGAACTGTTTGATGAGAACTTAACTCAGGTTAATTCCGAGCTGGCAGCAGCATTGTAACCGCCGTAAATCACCGTAGATATTTGCTACTATTTTTTGTGGAGAGGCTGAATGACCATTATAAGCAGTAACGCTCAGAGTAAGAACATAATAAGTAAGTTAATAATCGCTGCTTTTGTATTTATATTGCCTATAGCTGCTTGCGATCAAATTGATGAAATATTCAATGATCCATACCAGCCAAAATTAATGCCGGTTGAAAGATCGGCATCAGAACAAACCGCTCCCATTGTCATGGTTGTTATTGGTAAGAGCGCATACAAAATTGATGATAAACTATTCTCTGAAGAAAATATTATTGAGCACTTGTCCAAGCGGCACAATGAAAACCCAAACATAAATATTCTTTTGCTCGGAGATAGCTCGCGAAAAGATGAGATTGAAAAATTAAGCAGACAATTATCATCTAATGGCTTTCGTGCCAGCATGATTATTTCAAGAGAGTAGTTAAAATATGGAAGAATTTTCCGAAGAGGATTATGAAGAAGCTCTGCGTATTAGTTTGGATGCAAAAGGATACACTAAAGAAGCAGAACGTATATTAAGAAAAGGGGTTGCTGTTGGACACGGTCGCTCAACATATGCTCTAGCAACTTGGTATTTGTTTGGTGTGGGAGAAATACCAGAAGATCATGAGGAGGGTAATAGGTTACTGGAATTAGCAGGTAAAGAAGCTGTGGCAGAAGCCTGGTTCGACCTTGCGGTGAGTTTTGAAAAGGGAGCTGGAAAAGTTAAATCTGTTTCACAGGCTGTCCGTTGTTATATAATTGCTGCGATGCTAGGAGATAAAAAATCACTATTCGAAGTTGGCCGTGCTTTATACCATCACGATGTAGATTTAAGCTCTATTCAAGACCAGTTAGGTGATGATTTGTTAGGTCTAGCAGATGTGCTTGGCGTCTTTGATGATGATGAGTAAAAGTCATTAGGGTCTCTAAACCATTACACAGAAGCTATTCTTCAAAACCAATCGTTCTCTTTTTGTTCTTGCTTTTACCTCTAAGGTGTTCTAGCGTTTCTTTTACAAACGAGAGAACGACAACATGGCAACCAGAATTACTACATTTGCATTTGATGGCGTTGAGGCGCGTGAGGTTGATGTGCAGGTGCAAATTGTTTCCGGCCTGCCCAGTTTCTCAATAGTTGGTTTGGGTGACAAAGCTGTTGCCGAAAGCCGGGAGCGGGTAAGAGCCGCATTTGCGGCCATTGGTTTGGCTCTGCCGGGCAAACGCTTGGTGGTTAATTTGGCTCCCGCTGATCAACCCAAAGAAGGCTCGCATTACGATTTGCCAATAGCTTTGGCGCTGATGATGGCGATCGGCGTGTTACCCGAAGATGCTTTTGATCGGTTTGCAGCGATCGGCGAGTTGTCATTAAACGGCCAAATAGCGCCAGTAAACGGTGCTTTACCAGCGGCAATGGCAGCAAACAGCTCCGATCTTGGGCTTATTTGCCCAATAGCAAATGGCCCCGAAGCTGCATGGGCTGGTGAAATGGATATTCTTGCGCCGGCTAGCCTGATTGAGCTGGTAAACCACATAAAAGGCAAAGCGGTTTTGCCAAGCCCAAAACCCGGAGAATTGGCTAAAGAGCCGGCAATTGCGGATATATCAGACGTTCGTGGGCAGGAACTGGCAAAACGAGCGTTGGAAATCGCTGCTGCTGGTGGGCATAATTTACTTATGATCGGGCCACCCGGCTCTGGTAAATCAATGCTGGCCGCCAGATTGCCCGGGCTGTTACCGCCACTTTCTTCGCGTGAATTACTCGAAGTATCGATGGTACATTCTCTGGCAGGACTTTTGGAAAGGGGACAATTAACCAGGTCACGTCCATTTAGATCACCCCATCATAGCGCCTCAATGGCAGCATTGGTTGGTGGTGGGCACAAAGCCAAACCCGGAGAGGCCAGTTTGGCGCATCGAGGAGTATTGTTTTTGGACGAGTTTCCAGAGTTTTCACCGCAGGTTTTGGATAGTTTACGCCAGCCATTGGAAACTGGAAGCATTAGTGTTGCCAGAGCCAATGCCCATATCACTTATCCGGCAAGGTTTCAGCTAATCGCAGCAATGAATCCCTGCAGGTGCGGCTCAGGCGGTAATGACGGTTATGCCTGTCGGCGAGGACCAAGATGCGTCAGTGACTATCAAGCAAGAATATCAGGGCCGTTAATGGATCGAATGGATTTACAAATTGATGTTCCTGCAGTTACCGCAGCTGATCTGGCATTACCGCCATCATCTGAGGGCACAAAAGAGGTTGCGGCTAGAGTAAAGCTGGCCAGAGATATACAATTATCGCGGGAGAAAGAAACAAACGGAATAACCAATGCTGAAATTTCTACTGCATCGCTTGATCACGTGGCTAGACCCGACGAAGCCGGGCGGCAATTATTGTTAAAGGCTGCAGAACATTTGCAATTAACCGCCCGTGGTTATCATCGAGTTCTACGTACCGCCAGAACCATTGCTGACATTGAAGGCGTAACCGCTGTACGGCGCATGCATATTGCCGAAAGCTTGGGGTTGCGCCGCAGAACCGGGCAAGCAAGCGATACGGCAAATGGTGCAATTTTAAACTCGAAAGTGACGGTTTCTTAAACCTCGCCTGTTAGGGTTCTTTCTTGAATTTAACAGGTATACCCAATGGACATAGCTTCTCTTTTTCAACAATTACCCGACCTTGTGGTCTGTCGTGACCGAAATCGCAAGATTAAGATGGTCAATATGGCGTTCATTTCTGCTTTTGGTAACGATCATAAATACTGGATTGGCCGCAAGCTTGATGATGCCACTTGCGGAGCACAAATCGGAGCGTTCGATGAAAACCGGGCTTATGGAAACCTTAGCATAGATGATAAACTATATTGGGTGGAGTGGGTTGAAATAAAGCTGGAAGAAGGTGGAACTGTTTCTGTTGGCAGACTAAATGCTGACCGTAGAAAAGACCAAAGATCAACATTTAACCCTGATCGCGACCGGCGAAAAAACCAGACATCAGTTTACGCCAAACCGGCAAAAGAAAAGACCAATTCCAATACTAATGACAACGTCCCTGCACGAACCAAAAAACAAATACCCCCTGCTGCCAAAACCGCCATGCGAGTATTGTTGGCCGAAGATGATTTACTAAACGCAAAACTTGCGCGGACACTGCTGGAACGAACTGGGTGCTTGGTCACTCATGTGGAAGATGGTGTTGCGGCGTTGGATGCGGCAAAACAAAGCGAATTTGACCTAGTGTTTATGGACATACGCATGCCAAAAATGGATGGTTTAAGCGCAACCAAAGCCATTCGTGCATTAGGTGGCAAATGGGCTGAAATTCCAATAGTGGCACTTACTGCCAATGCTTTTGCTGAAGATAAAACCTCTTGTCACAAGGCCGGCATGAACGGGTTTTTAACCAAGCCAATAAGCATTGATGCACTGGCCGCCGCTAGTAAACGTTGGACAGAGCCGCAAAACCGCGCCAAACTTGGTTAAGGCAAATAGGCCTTAATAATTTTGGCAGGCCAATGATAAGTACAGAAAAACCCAAACTGCAAAAATTTGCTCATCGATCATGGAAAGATCTAATTTTTTCTTATCCGGCTATGCTGGTGCTGGGGTTTGCATCCGGTCTGCCTTTGATGATGGTGTTCTCAAAACTATCATTCTGGCTACGCGAAGTAGGTATTGATCGCTCTACAATAGGATTTTTTTACTGGGTGGGCTTGGCTTACACGTTCAAGTTCTTGTGGGCGCCAGTAGTTGATCGTGTTCAAATTCCGTTTCTATATAACATATTGGGTCGCCGGCGTTCGTGGATGTTAATTGCGCTGCTTGGAACAATAATGGGACTTTTGTTAATTGGTTTTTCTGATCCCTCTAAGGGCTTGGGCATGACTATTGCCGGAGCATTGATATTGGCATATTCGGGGGCAACATTAGATATATCTGTTGATGCATGGCGTATTGAATCGGCTCCCAATAAAGAACAAGCTGGCATGGCGGCCACATATATCCTTGGTTACCGGTTTGCGATTATGTTTGCCGGCCTTGGCTTGATAATTGCTGATTATAGTTCGTGGAAATTATCATACGCAGTCATGGCGG
>JAKITZ010000176.1 GCA_021647805.1 Robiginitomaculum sp. | reverse complement strand
GAGCTAAACCCGTCGATTGTATTTAGACGAATAAACGATGCAGCACCTGGAGTAATTGAGTTATTACCAAACATATTTAGCGGCTCACAACCCAATTGGCGAGCAAGAGCATCAGCACAGCGATAGAATATACCGCCAACATGAACAACACCATTACCAGCAGCTGTAGCACCCGGTGCAACTTCTGCATTAAGAGCCTGCTCAACACGGAACATATCAATCAAATTACGATTTTCATCTGTACCATTATTGGCATCAATAGAATAATAAGCATCCCATTTAGCACCACCAAGTATAGGTAAGTTTCCTTCACCAGGAACAATACCGTCAAAGGCGATAACCGCACGTACAGTATCGGAAGTTTGGCTAAACAAACGAGCGCCAACGTCCAACATCCGTTTACGATAGCGAACATCTTCAGCTGGAGCACCGATTTGAGACCAGAATTGCTGATTAAACGGATTAGCAGCTGGAATAATCAATCCATAAGTGAACTGAGCACCATTACCAAGAGGCACAGGAGCTAGATCCTGATCTGAGCGACGCTTAGAATACATCAACTCAAGCTCGACGTTAATTGTTTCGGTTAGCTCATAGTCAGCCTTAGCAAAAGCATTAAATGTCGTAGAAGGTGTCCGCAAATAGTTCAACGGATTAAAGTTATAGGCGTCACCACCAAAGAAACTAAACCCACGAGGAGTCTGGCCAGCACCAGGCTGATCTACCAAAAGAGAACCTAAAGACGTATATATACGACCGGCAGGAATAAATGATGAACCAGAACACTGATCATTGGCAACATCAACACCAAATAAACCACCCCAAGCTGGCTCAAGACGAGGACAATCGGAGATAGGACGATCAGCTTGGAAAATACCTTCTTGCTCACGATAACCAAGTGAAAGCATTGCTGAACCACGATCAGAGGTAACACCACTGGTCATGCCGATATTCCAAAACGCACCATCGCCTCTTTCGGAGATACCTGTACGAGCAACGAAATCAACACCCTCGAAATTATCCGGTGTAGTGAAGTTAAGAACGCCTGACATGGCATCAGCACCGTAAACAGCAGCAGCACCGTCTTTAAGAACAGTAATGCCATTGATCACGCTAGATGGGAAGATTTGCAAATCAACCAGATTGCCAGTACCTGATCCAACAGGATTCATACGACGGCCATTGAACAACACCAACAGGCGAGAAGCGCCAAGACCACGTAGATTGACTGTAGCCAAACCACCGGAGCCATTATTAGCATTCGCGCCATCAGCAGTAAAAGTCACTGACGGTAGCTCTTCTAGGAAGTCACCAAGATTGGCCTTACCAGAAATATCAATATCCGCTTTTGTCAGAACTGTAGTTGGCCCAACGCCTGTGAAATTGCTACTACGTTCAATACGCGAACCGGTTACAACAATTTCATCATCATCATCGTCTTGCTCTTGAGCAACTGCTGGAACGGCCATCAAGGCCACGGCAGCAACGCCCATTAAAGCTGCATTACGAAATGCAGCAAGTTGGTCTTTTTTATCAATCATTATAAACCCCTTGAGTTGATTGAACACCTGCAAGGATGCCCCCGCAGCAGAAAACTATAGCATGGTATATGCCAAACACGGCAAACCACACCAAGTTAGCTTTATAAAGCTGCCTTTAGCCTATCGTCGATAGTTATTATTACAATGGAGTAACACTTATCTCAGATGCAACAAATATGTCACACATACTGCGCATAGAATCAAAAAATACCCGCAAGAATTGATTTTCTACGAACGCCTCACCATAGCAGGAGAGAATCAAACGGACTAAAACCATCTGGCTGTAGACAAAAGGTCAGAATCAATCAGCCTCGTGCAGCCAAGCCGCATGACGCGGAGCCTTTTTGGTTTGGCTCCATTCCTCAAGCATAGCCGGGGCGACTTCATGTAATTGCGCCATTTGCTCTGGTGTTGCAGTGTTTGCCGCCAATTCCAGGCGGTGGCCATTAGGGTCAAAGAAGTAGATTGATTTAAAAATTCCGTGGTTGGTCGGGCCAATTACCGCAATTCCCTCGGCCTCGACGCTGGCCTTGGCTGCTAATAATGCCTCGATACTTTCTACTTCAAAAGCAATGTGCTGCACCCATTTAGGAGTGTTTTCGTCTCGCCCCATTTTCGGGCTGTTCGGTATTTCAAAGAACGCCAATATATTGCCCATACCGGCATCAAGAAAAACATGCATATACGGATCAGGAGCTTTGGTTGAAGGGACTTCGTCCTCGGCTATTGCCAACACAAAACCCATGTTTAATACTTTTTGGTAAAACTCGACGGTTTCCTTGGCATCATGACAACGATAGGCTACATGATGTATGCGCTTTAATTCAATGCTCATTTCTCTCTCCACTGTCTTTTTATAAGGACCAGATCAGTTATCCTCGATGACACCCCGGCGCACCTGATCCAGCTCGATCGAATCAAACAAGGCTTGAAAATTACCCTCGCCAAAACCTTCATTGCCTTTGCGTTGAATAAATTCAAAAAACACCGGTCCAAGAACGGTTTTAGAGAATATTTGCAGTAACAACCCCTGCCCCTCGGTTGGCGCACCATCAATAAGAATTTTACGTGATTGTAATTCTGCAACGTCCTCGCCATGACCGGGTAAACGCTCGTCGATAAGCTCGAAATAACTATCCGGCGTGTCTTGCAACTCCAATCCATTGGCCAACAATCCATCAACGGACTTGTAAATGTCATCACTCTCGATAGCGATATGCTGAATACCCTCGCCGTTAAATTCGGTCAAAAACTCTTCGATTTGCGATTTGTCGTCTTTGGACTCATTTAATGGAATACGGATTTTACCACAGGGGCTGGTCATTGCCTTGGATATTAAGCCGGTCAATTTACCTTCAATATCAAAATACCTGATTTGCCGAAAACCAAACACATCTTCGTAAAACTTACCCCAGAACTCCATCTGTCCACGTACAACATTATGAGTAAGATGATCTATATAGTGAAATCCCAAGGCATTCTTTTCTTCATCAGCGCCAATAATAGGCGTGAACTCACTGGCAAAAAAGCTTTCAACATTATCCTCGCTTAGCAGATACAATACCGAACCGCCAATGCCCTCAACTGCCGGCAAACCATCCGTCCATAGACCATCGGATACGGCAGTTGCGCCTCTGGTGATAGCTTGGCCATGTGCAGAGCTTGCCTCATCCATTAAAAAGCACATGGAATTAGCACCGCCCTTATGCAGATCGCGAAAATCTTTGGCCTGTCCGCCAGCTTCACGATTAAGCAGAAAGTTAGCCTGTCCTTGTTTATAACGAATCACATCGCTGGTTTTATGCTTGGAAACAGCGGTAAAACCCATTTGTTCGAACAATAATGCTAATTTATCCGGCTCATTAGAAGTAAATTCAACGAATCCGAATCCGCGTGTACCCAGAGGGTTCTCAAATAAATCAACCATTTAGTAAGCTTCCTATTGCCAACACCTGATCCTTCAGGTCAAATCATACTTGCATTATGAATGATGATAGTAACAAATGCAACTAATTATAGGTGGTGATATGATTGAACTTTGGAATTATTACCGTAGCGGAACTTCGCACCGTGTGCGCATTGCTCTGAACCTGAAACAAATAGCTTGGCAGTACAAAGAATTAAACCTGCTTGAACAAGACCATAAGTCACAAGAGTATCTGACTATCAATCCGCAAGGGTTGGCTCCGGCAATGATTGTGCAGGGGCAACCCCTGACCCAATCGCCGGCCATGCTCGAATATATCGAAGAACGCTGGCCAACTCCGCCACTCTTGCCAACGGATATAACCGAACGCGCCCGCGTGCGAGCCATGGCGATGTTAATTGCGTGCGACATTCACCCGCTTAATAATTTGCGAGTGTTAAACGAGGTTAAAAGTTTGACTGATGATGGCAGTTTACCGGCACACTGGATTCATAAATGGATCAGCCTTGGGTTTACCGCCCTTGAAAGCATGTTGGTCAAAGATAAACAGCGCGACCTAAATTATTGCTTTGGCGATGAACCGGGATTGGTTGAGTGCTATTTGATCCCACAGGTTTATTCGGCCAAACGCTTTAATATGGATATGTCATCATTTCCGGCAATTAACCGGATCGATAAAACTTGCGCCAGCTTGCAGGCATTTATTGATGCACACCCTGACAATCAACCTGATGCACCAAAAAGCTAGAACCCTAACTCTATACGCCGATTTTAACTGCCCGCACCCACCAAGCAGAGTGTTTTTTCGATATTTGCTGCTTGGCATTTTGCGCAGCCTCTTTATCGGCAAACCTTACAAAACAACTTGCACCAGAGCCGCACATTTGCGCCGGATAACTGGAAAATTCGCCTAAAACCTCTAACACCTGCTCGATAACCGGCTCCACCGCAATCGAAGCCTTAGTCAGATCATTATCGCCGGCATATTCGTCGGTTTTTGCTACCTTGCCCAATTGATCAAACTTAGCAAAAACCTGAGCTGTGGATACTGCAATCCCTGGATTTACCAACAAGGCATCAAATGGCAGATCACCTTTCAACGGCTGTAAAACCTCGCCGCGTCCACGCATACGGATATAATTTTGTTCGCTAGAACTACCAAGCACACACACCGGAATATCAGAGCCTAATTTTGCACCCACAGCCGCCAGTTCTTCAGGTGAAAAACCGCCGCTCCATAAATGATTCAACCCACGTAAAGTTGCTGCTGCATCAGCGCTACCGCCACCGATGCCGCTGGCGGCAGGTAAGTTTTTGCTCAGGATTATTTGCGCACCTAGTCCATGCAACCCAAGACGCTTGGATAATTCCTTCGCCGCCAATACAACAAGATTATCAGCGCCGGTCGGGATCTGCTGTGCAAACTCCCCTCGCACCTCCAGTTCAATAGTATCCGCTTCTTCAAAATACAGATCATCACCAATATCGGCAAAAGCAACTAAACTGTCGACCGGGTGATAGCCATCGCTTTCAAGTGCAGCAACCAGCAAACTCAAATTAATCTTTGCCGGCGCAAATTCATAAATTGGTGCAGATCGTTTATTCAACCCCTTTATCGCTCACCAATTTGGTTTGCGGTAATTCGCGAAGACCATTTTCGATTTTATCTTTGACTTTGTCCAGATCCACTTCCTCGTCCGGCTCGAAACTTAACACCCGTTGCCATTGAAACTTTGCTTCCAGCTTACGGCCAACCTGCCAATAAGCATCACCAAGGTGGTCATTAATAGTTGGCTCGCCCGGCTCCAGCTCAACTGCTCGCTCAAG
>JAKITZ010000175.1 GCA_021647805.1 Robiginitomaculum sp. | reverse complement strand
GAGGTTGTAGGGCAATCTTAGCCTGCCATTGCCCGTGTGCTACGGCGGGTAGGGTGATTGGCGTCACGACGTCCTGATAGTTGAGCAGAGGCATCGAAGGTTGGAACCAGTGCCCGTGGATCAAGGAGCCGTCATTGCTCAGTTTTCCGATAAACTTTTGACTGTCTGCTCGCGTCACAGAGATGATACCTTCATTAAGCGTCGTCATAGCCGCTGCGCCATCAACCTGCGCGCGCCAGTCGCCAGCTACCATCTCGATAGAGATTGACAGGGTATCTTTAACCTTGTCCGCACTCCATACCCACAGGCCCAGCGGTGGTTCTATTGCTGGCGCGTGATCTTGGGTGCATCCAAATCCTGCGCTAAAAACTGCGACTAACCCGGCTGCAAATATGACGTGCCTAAAATTTCTTTTCATTCTGCGTTTCCTTTGATAGCGCCAGTTAGAGCAAAGTGATACAAGTGCAGACTAGTGCAGACTAGTGCAGACTAGTGTAAAAGCTTATTCTTTAACTCAACCTACAAAACACTAATTTCAGCTTTTTAGTCTTTCTTATTAGTAAGTAACTTTTTTGTAACTGTTCAGCAAGATTTAATTTGTTCTGCGATCGTTCTCTGTCTTATAAGAAATCCATGACTATATTGGTTTCAGACCTATTGCTGTTTAGCTGGAATCGGTGTGTTAATCGTTTTTTTTGCTCAATCCATCGAGGGCTAAACTAACAACAATCATTGCCCATTTGTATTGGTGGGCATTTAACGTCGCCATAAGTACAGTAAACGCAACAATCACCCGCCGCCGGTTTTAGTAATACACCACAGCCTTTACAATCGTAAAAATATTGACAGGCATCGGTTGGCATCAAGTCTTTCGATTGAAACCCGCATTTGGGGCAGGTAATTGTCGAGGTTGGGATAAATCCACTCATCTTTGTTGAACCCATTGCAAAATTCCGGCTTCGTAAAATGGTAATGTGTATGCAATCACAATCAGCAATGCAGAAAAAAACAATAACACCAGAACTGTTTTTGTTGGGCGTTTGCCGTTGCTGTAAGAAAACCAGAATGCCAGAATCACTAAAATCAAGCTAATACCTAAAAACCAGTTTTTGTATCGGGCAAAAATAGCAAGTTGCGCCACAAGTGCGCCACTAATTCCAAGGTTGATCAACACAAGTGGTAAAACACAGCAAGAAGCTCCAATGAAGGCCAATAAACCGCTCAGTGCACTACCGCTACCGAACAACGTACTTTTGCTGACGGTTTTCTTGTTTTGGTTATTGTCTTTGTTTGTCATTAGGTGTTATTAACACCTGTAGTCACTACAGGTGCAAGAGATTTGTGATGAATATTTCAACAAATTTACAGTTTGGTATCGGAGAGTTAAGCCGCCGGGCTTCGGTGAATATTGAAACTATTCGGTATTATGAAAAAATTGACTTATTACCAACGGCTAAACGTAGCTTTAACGGTCACCGAATATATAATATTTCAACACAAAGGAAATTACAATTTATCCGTAGAGCCAGAGAACTGGGTTTTTCTATCGATGACATTCGTTCGTTAATCGGAATTGATGAGCGGCCAGTTACTTGTGGAGAGGTTAACAAAATAACCGCTAAGCACTTGATCAATGTTCAGTTAAAAATTGATCGTCTACAATCCTTGCAACAAACATTGCTCCAAGCAGCAGAAAGCTGCGAGCAATTAGACAAAAAAGATTGCCCAATAATAGATGCGCTTTCAGAATAATTGTAACTTGTTGCTTATCTACTGATCACGGCGTGGGCCACCAGCTCCACCAGGCAGATTCTCTGAACCAAGTGTTCCTTGTGGAAGTCTGCCAACATTACCCAATAATTGTTCCAAAACTGTTAGCTCGCGCCCTCTAGTCGGTGTAGCACGTCCAACCAGTGAGACAATTTTACCGTCCTCTAGTTCGTAAATGATCACATCTTCGACCATGCCGTCACCGGCAAACTGAATTGTGGTTATGGTGCGACTTTCGATTTTTGGTTGTAAATATCCCAACTGTTCTTTAAATTCCGAGATATAGTACCAAGTGTCTTCTTCAAAAATGCCAATGGTTGACGGGCTGCCAAACTTTGCCAGTACACTGGATTTGCTGTCAATCCCGGACTCTATATCACCGGGGGAACCTTTGGCTGATATGAACCCATGTGAGCGGGATATGGGGGTACACGCACCAAGCGTTATTAACAGAGCTGCTCCGATAACAATAGCTTTGTAATATGAGTTCATTTTGGTTCTCCACAACACTTAACCGTTGACCTAAAGATCTGCGCCGGTAGTTTCAAGTAAATTCTTCACAGTCGTGCATTAATTTTAGGACAAATATAAATGATACTATCTTTTCTGTTTGCCGGAAGAAAGCGGCGAAAACTTGGCGAAAACTATTTTTCTTTAGTCCGCAAGGCCAGCCGCAACCCAGATTTCTTTGGAAAAGGAAAGGTTCCGGACGATGTCGATGGGCGTTTTGAAGTTCTGGTGCTGCATGCTTTTTTGTTGATGCGATCTTTACGTAACTCAAGCCCCGAAGTGCGGTTGGATCAATTGGTCTTTGATGCCATGTTCCGTGATCTGGAGACGGCGATAAGAGAACTTGGAACTAGCGATACTAGGGTGGGTAAGAAAATAAAGGCGATGGCCACCGCGTATTACGGTCGAGTTAAGGTTTATCACCAAGCATTATCTGAAAATGACATAAAATCATTGCAACAAGCGTTACATCGTAACATTTTTGGCGAAAAAACTGACTCGGAAAAGATAAAGTTTTCTAAGCAATTAGCCAATTGGTTTATTGCTTCGGAAAAATCACTTAGCAAGCAATCACCAGAGCAAGTGCTTGATCTTGGAGCGGAATTTGCGGCAACTGATTTTTCTTGATGGTGGCTATTGCTAAGATGGCGCAGGCTTTCTATCTTCTAGGACAATGGTCAGGTGGCTTTCCACCGTCATCAGGGACGATGATCGTATGAGTAAACCTATTTGCCTATCCGTCGATGCTATGGGTGGTGATTTTGCACCAGAAGCATTAGTCGAAGGTATAGAATTATTCGCTAAAAATGCACCAAATAAGGTGTCTAAAGTATTGCTGCACGGTCAAGAAGCGTTATTGCAACCATTATTGGATAGGCTTCCCATCGCTGCACAACTATGTGAAATACGCCATACAGATACCTTTGTTGCGATGACTGACAAGCCCTCACAGGCAATACGTAGGGCTCGTGGATCGAGCATGTGGAATGCTATTCGTTCGGTTAAAACAGGCGAGGCTGATGCTGCTATCTCAGCTGGTAATACCGGCGCAATGATGGTGCTGGGCAAGGTTTTGTTAGGGATGATGAAAAATGTTCATCGACCGGCTATTGCTGCAAGCTGGCCGTCACCGGTTGGGCATAGTGTTGTGCTAGATGTAGGAGCCAATGTTGTATGTACCGCTCCGCAATTAGTTGAATTTGCTATTCTTGGGGAAGCGTTTTCAAGAATTGTCCATAAAAAACAAAACCCTAGTGTTGGTTTATTGAATGTTGGAACCGAAGACGTGAAGGGAAATGACATAGTTCGCGAAGCCGATAAATTATTACGCAATGCGCAATTAGATATGAACTATGCCGGATTTGTCGAAGGCAATGACATCTCCATGGGGCGCACCGATGTGGTGGTAACTGATGGCTTCACTGGAAATGTGGCGCTAAAGGCTGCCGAAGGTACTGCAAAGCTGGCAGCAACGGTCTTGAAAGAAAGCCTTATGTCTGCACCACTTTATAAGCTAGGCGCATTGTTAAGCCGTGGCGCTTTTGCCAAAATGAAAGACCGAATGGATCCGAAAAATTCTAATGGCGGGTTGTTTTTGGGTCTTGGTGGTTTGGTGATTAAAAGTCACGGCGGAACAGATGCTGTTGGTTTTGCCAACGCTTTGCTTGTAGCGCAAAGAATGGCGGCATCTAATTATATGCAAGTCATTCAGCAAAACCTTGAATTGTTCGCTGGCGGTCAAAAGGATATATCTTCATGAGCAGGTTTAGAAGTGTAATCGCTGGCGTTGGTTCGTATTTGCCGGAAAAAATACTCACCAATGCTGATTTAGCAGAAATGGTTGATACCACGGATGAGTGGATTAAAAAAAGAACCGGTATAAAAAAACGCCATATCGCCGCCGAAGGCGAAACAACTTCGATGTTGGCAACCCATGCAGCTAAAAGAGCTTTGGAAGCTGCTGGTATGGAGGCTGGCGAGCTGGATTTGATCGTATTGGCGACTGCAACTCCAGACTTAACATTTCCAGCAACGGCAACCATGGTACAACGGGAGATTGGTATGTACCGGGGCTTTGCCTTTGATATTAATGCTGTTTGTTCTGGATTTTTGTATGCACTTTCCGTGGCTGATAGCTTTGTGGCCAGAGGGCAAGCTAGAAATGCAATGGTAATTGGTGCGGAAACTTTCTCGCGTATTTTAGACTGGAGCGATCGTACAACATGCGTTTTATTCGGTGATGGCGCTGGTGCGGTTGTGTTGCGCGGCGAACCAGGTGCGCCGGGAATGGCTGAGCGCGGGATTGTACATACACATTTGCGCTCGGACGGTAGATATCAAGACCTGCTTTATGTTGATGGCGGACCCTCCACCACCAAGACGGTCGGACATTTACGAATGGATGGCCATAAAGTTTTTCGTCATGCAATTACCAATATTTCTGGCGCTATAGCCCGAGTACTGGTTGATTCAGGGCTTAACGAGAGTGATATAGATTGGTTTGTACCGCATCAGGCGAATGAAAGAATACTCGAGGGTATTTCAAAGAAGCTTGGTCTGCCAAAGAAAAAAGTAATCTCAACCGTAGCTGAACATGGCAACACTTCGGCAGCGTCTATTCCGTTAGCCCTTGATGTTGCCGTTAAAGATGGCAGAATAAAACAAGGTGATTTAGTGCTTTTCGAGGCATTAGGTGGCGGCTTTACATGGGGTGCAGCTTTGGTTCGAATGTGAAGCTGTTTCCAAAAAAGGCTGATTTTATGAAAAAAAACAATAAAACGCACTGTTACGTGTAAAACTTCTAACTTATTGCATTGACTGATAAAAATACTGGCAATAGTGTCATTAAAAATTGAGGTGCATGGGGATGCGAAATGAGTAGCAATACAGTTACACGGTCTGACCTAGCTGAGAAGCTGGTTAGTGAAGTCGGGTTGTCGCGACAAGATTCTGCTGATTTTGTCGATCGTATTTTTGAGTTAATGACAGAAGAATTGGCACGCGGGAAATCTGTTAATTTATCATCATTTGGTGCTTTTCATGTTCGCGACAA
>JAKITZ010000174.1 GCA_021647805.1 Robiginitomaculum sp. | reverse complement strand
CGATTTTCATTTACTCAAGTATTTGAAGAATTAGGACGAGTATTGTCCTCAATCGGTGCCAATAATCAAACCACCTCATTTGCTTGGAACCGGGTTGATATGATGAGCGGGTTTACTGATCCAAATGGTGGTAATACCGTGCAAGTTTATGACAATCTTGATCGCCTGAAAACCCAAACAGACGCTATATCAGCCGCAACTACCGCTAGTTATAGCGATAGCGGTTTAGAAAACGTCACTGACCCCGGCGGCTTGGTAACGGCTTATGTACGAAATGGTTGGGGTGAAATAATTAGAGAAGTTAGTCCTGATGCTGGCATAACCGATTATGAGCTAAATACCAATGGTCAAATAATAAAACGCACCGATGCCAGAGGGCAGATCACCAACTACACTTATGATGCAGCTAACCGTTTAACTTCCGAAGAGTTTGTCGGTAATTCAGCGCAGAATATCGACTACATCTGGGACATTGGTGGTGATCGCGGAATTGGTCGTATCACACAAATATATGACGAACACGGCATTACCGACCTGTTTTATGATGCCAGAGGTGAAATATACAAAGAAATTCGTAGTCAAAACTCGCAAGTCTACGAAACAGTTTATGCCGATGATGGCACAAATGCAGTAATTGGCATGACCTACCCTTCGGGGCGGATTGTCGAATACGCCCGTGATAATGCCGGGCGCATTACCGATATACGCACTCGTGAAAATGCCAGTGCGATATGGCAAGATGTACTTGGCAATATGGATTATTTACCATTTGGACCGCTGACCACTGGTGCTTTTGGTAACTCACTGGCTTTGAATATAAATTATGATCTTGATTACCAGATAACTGCAATAAAAGTCGGCGCTGGCTCAATAGTCGATTTGAACTACAACCATGATGCCAATGGTAATGTTACCGCTCTCAGTGATAATGCAATGCCAGCCAGAGATCAGGTTTTTACTTATGATGCGGTTGATCGCTTGGTTAATGCTAGCGGTGTTTATGGCGCTATTGGTTATAGCTATGATCTAACCGGCAACCGACTATCACGAACCATAAACACTGGCTCAACCATAACCGAAAATTACAACTACGCTGCTGGTAGCAATAAATTGATCACAGTTACGGGCAATGGCGGGCGCACTATTGGTTGGAACGCCGCTGGCCAAGCCAATAGCGATATCAAAGCCGCCGAGAATTACCTATATTCACATGATGCAGAGGGTCGCACCAGAACTGTCACCCGTAATGGCAGCTTGATTGCCACTTATGGTTATGATGCGACTAATCGTAGAGTGGTAAAATCTCTTACCGGCCAGACAATTCATTATATTTATGACCGCGATGATCAACTGATCGCCGAATATGATGGCATAAGCGGTAGCGTTTTGCGCGAATATGTCTGGCTTGGCCTAATGCCACTGGCGATAATAGATCACACAAATGGCAGTCCTGTTCTTAATTTCTTACATTCTGATCATTTGGGGCGGCCAATCGCTGCGACTGATAATAACGGCCTGCAAGTTTGGGACGGAACATTTACGCCATTTGGCGAAGCCGTGCTTACCGCCGGCAGTTTATCGCTAGAACTACGTTTTCCCGGACAATACCGCGACAGCGAAACCGAGCTTTATTACAATTTCACCCGAATTTACGACCCGTCACTGGGTCGGTATCTGCAATATGACACCATAGGTTTAGGCGGCGGCATCAACCCATTTGCCTATGTTGGCGGTAATCCAGTTGGGTTGATTGATCCACGAGGAGAAGTTGTATTTGTTCCCATTCTTGCCGGGGCAGTAATTGGCCTTGGAATTGACCTTGTATTTCAACTGGCAAACAATGGCGGCAAATGGAATTGCCTGAATAAAGGCAGTTTGCTTCTTTCAGCAGCACTTGGAGGTGCTGGCGGCGGAGGAGGAGCGGTAATTTTACGCAATGCAACAAAAAAATATGGCCCAGTAGGAACCCCAAGAGAATGGTCACATTTTTTACCCAAAAGACTGGTTGATAAATTCAGATCAGCTAGAACCCGCAATGCGTTAGATGAAAGAGGCGGATTGAACGGCAATTGGGTTACTGCCCAGCGACACCATTTACATGATTTCTGGCGACGGCCAAAAGGCTCGAAAGTGGCCGATAAATGGCCACTCCCACTTCAACTGGCTGATCGTGTGCCGAATTGGGCGAAAGCAGCAACTCTGGCTCCACTTGGCTCGCAAATAAAACGTTTTTTCCAAACACCCCAAACCTGTGAATGTCAGAAATAATTAACTATATAAGTAGTTAAAATCCAATATTTGTTGATTTTTCATATCCAATAGGTACTTATCAGGGTAGTATATGTAATCACACTCTTACCGACAACAATCGGCGCTTGAAAGAAGAAACACTAAATGACCGATCTTATTACAGCTTACAAAAACTTCCTAAATTGCGGGTCCGCCGGCATCACCCCCAGGCCACCAGCAAGTGAGCAACAAATAGCTGAGTTTTCAGAAGCATACAACCAAGAACACAATATACCTCCGCCAACAGAGTTGTTGCAGATGGCGCGAATTGCAAATGGTGCGAGCTGGGGCGATGAAGAAGGCTGGGGCTTTGAGTGGTTAACCGAAGTCACTCAGGAAACAGGTCCGGCATTAGAACGCAGTATAAATTTACTTCCCGATGGTTGCGGAAACTCGCTGATAGTTGACGTTACTTCTGATGGCAAATTAGGCCCAGTTTTGTTTAACAGCCATGACCCTATGGGCATAACAATTTACGCGCCGAGCTTAAAAACTTTCTTTGAACGAGAGATGAAATCCGCAACAAAACATGGCAAAATATTGTTAGATGAAACAGGACCACTTGAATTATTATTTAATTTTACAGACCTTGGGTTAAACTATGAACAAGTAATGGCTGGAACCAGCAAAGGATTAAAATCCTATGCCAAAAAAATCGGCTCTAATCATTTGTTTGTGGACTTTCGCACCTGTAAAACAGGTTTATCATTTCATTATCACCCAACCAAAAAAGAGCCGATGGCACGCGACTGGCCGGCATTACGTGATGGTGATAATTTAATATTTGCTATTCCATTGCTTGAGCATCCGCCAACGATCGTACAACGAATAAAATCATTATTCGGCAAATAAGACGTTTTATTTAACCAACACCCGTTGCAAAGCATTATCCCAACCACTCAGCAATTCTTTACGAACCTCATCGCTCATTTGCGGCTTGAACACCTGATCAACAGCACGGCGGCGGCTAAATTCCTGCAATGATGGTAATAAGCCAATGCCAAAAGCAGCCAGAGCCGCCACGCCATTGATTGTACTTTCAATGTTTACCGGACGCTCGACTGAAACCCCTAAAATATCGGCCATGAATTGCATCAACCAATCATTGCCAACCATACCACCATCAACTCTGATGCTCGATATATCCACCCCGTCAAGCGCCAGCGCACCTACCAAATCACGTGTTTGATAAACCACAGCTTCCAAAGCTGCCCTTACAATTTGCGCTTTGCCGCTTCCACGGGTTAAACCCAACAAAGCCCCCCTCGCCTGCGCATCCCAATGCGGCGCACCAAGTCCAGCAAAAGCCGGAACCAGATAAACCCCACCGGTATCGGAAATTGATCTGGCCAGTTCTTCGCATTCGGTAGCATCGGCAATAATGCCCAAGCCATCGCGCAACCATTGAACGCTAGTGCCTGCGTTAAAAATTGACCCCTCAAGTGCATAAGTTGTCTGCCCATCAATTTTATAAGCAATGGTTGTGAGTAGTCGATTTTTTGAATATATAATTTCAGAGCCAGTGTTTAATAATGCAAAACAGCCAGTGCCGTAAGTTGATTTCATCATACCTTTTTCAAAACAAGCATTGCCAATTGTTGCTGCATGTTGGTCGCCCGCTACTCCTAAAATAGGAATGGTGTCGCCAAAAATATCAGCTTTAGTTTTACCAAAATTATCGGCGCATTCTTTTACTTCTGGTAAAATTTGCATCGGGATATTTAAGATTTTGCATAACTCATTATCCCATTTATTTTCAACAATATTATAAAGCAAAGTGCGGCTGGCATTTGTTGCATCGGTTGCATGAATTTTGCCGCCTGTTAATTTATAAATCAGCCAAGAATCTATGGTGCCGAAACAAATTTCGCCATTTTCTGCACGTGTGCGAAGTCCATCAATATTATCTAAAAGCCAGCAAATTTTGGTGGCTGAAAAATAAGGATCAAGCAAAAGACCAGTTTTTTTAGTGAAAAGCTTTTCAAGTCCTTTTGCCTTAAGCGCTTCACATATTTTAGCGGTGCGTCTATCTTGCCAAACAATCGCATTATAAACAGGGATGCCCGTTTTCTTGTCCCACAGGATTGTTGTCTCACGCTGATTTGTGATTCCAGCAGCGACAATATCGGATGTATTTTCTTCAGACTTTAAAACTTTATGCACAGCGTCAATTGTTTTACCCACAAGCACTTGCGGATCCTGCTCAACCCAGCCAGCCTGTGGGTAAATAAGATCTAAAGGATTTTGACAAATCGATTCTATACCACCACCTTCATTAAAAATGATTGCACGGGTACTTGTTGTACCAACATCAATTGATAATAATTTACATGTCATTTACGACTCTTGAACGCGATTGAAGCAATGCCTCGATACTTCCTAAAGTCTGGTTTGAAATATGCAGGCCGAGTTTTGAACGCCGCCAGATGATGTCTTCTGTCGTTTGCGCCCATTCATGGTTTAGCAAATAATCAATTTCCACCTGAAAGACATCATCACCATGATGAACACCCATATCTGATATCTTTTTTGTATGATGTAGGAAATTATCCATACGCGAACCATAGGCGCGCGCATAACGGTAAAGAAGACCTTTGGGAAGGAATGGATACCGCAACGCTTGCTTTGACAGATAGGCCTTAAAGTCCACACCACCAAGATCGCCCCCTGCCAAATGCACTTTTGCCGTCCAGCCTTCCGTCATGCGACCAGAAAGACGCATCAAACGATCAACGACCGCCTCCGCAAGGCTACGATGCGTTGTTAACTTTCCACCAAACACAGATAAAAACGGCGGATCATAACGTTTATGATGATATATTTTATAATCACGCGTTACATTGCGCGCACTTTTATACCCATCATCAACAAGCGCCCTGACACCGCTATAGGTGAAAATAACATCTGACGGGGCGATCGTATTTTCAAACACTGCGTTAAAAGCACCACATAAATACGCCATTTCTTCATCTGATATACGAGCATCACGCGGATTACCAACAAAGTCTTCTTCTGTCTTACCAACAAGAGTATACTTATCCTGATACGGCGCGACAAAAACAATACGCT